>JBJDYD010000182.1:0-5004 GCA_051867015.1 Faecousia sp.
TTCACTTGGTTTTTGAAAAAGGGAGATTGCCAATATTTACTTGACACATACGATGCAATAATTTTCCCCTGCCGGTCGCTTGACTTTCTCGGGGGAATCGGCTATAATAATGATACAGCGTGTAGCATGACTGCGTAAATCCGGTTGTTGCTACACGCTTTTTATTTTTGGCGTCATGTTTCATATATCGGTGACCGCCGGAGGGAGGTGAGCGAATGAAACGAGTGAAGGCAGCGTGCATCTGCCAGACGCTGCATTTCATGCGCAAGGAGGAGCTTGGGCAGACGGACGCGTCGGTGCAGGAGGAGGTCGAGCGCTATAAGCAGTCTCTCGACAGAAGCCGTACACAGTACAAAATTTTGGAAGAGACGCCGCAGCCGGACGGCTCCGTCATTCTGAAGCTGAAGAAACAATATAATCAGAGTCCGGTCGGGGAATATTTCAACTGACCAAAAAAACAAGCGTGTAGCGAAAGCGTAAATCCGGCTTTTGCTGCACGCTTTTTTTGCGCCGTCCGGGTTAAACCCCGACGAGCTTTTTTGAAAAATCAATCATTTGGAGGAAAAAATCTTGGAGCAAAAGTCAAATCTCTTTTTGGAAACGGAAAAAATCGGCAAGCTGATGCGGAAATACGCGATTCCCTGCATCATTTCCCTGCTGGTCGCCGCGTTGTACAACATTGTCGACCAAATCTTTATCGCAAACGCGTCGTATCTCGGCTCCTACGGCAACGCCGCCAATACGGTCGTCTTCCCGCTGACCGTGGTAGCGCTCGCTATTGCCGTGATGATCGGCGACGGCTGCTGCGCCTTTGTCAGCATCAGCCTCGGGGCAAACAAGAAGGACGACGCGCACAAGAGCATCGGCAGCGCTGTCCTGATCTGCGTGATCAGCAGCGTCATTCTGACCTCGGTGTACCTGATTTTTCAGGACGCCATTCTGACGCTGTTCGGCGGGCGGGTCAATGAGGAGACCTTCCGCTGCGCAAAGGAATATTTCTTCTGGATCACCCTCGGTGTCCCCTTCTATATGTTTGGGCAGGCAATGAATCCGATCATCCGCTCGGACGGCAGCCCCAAATTCGCGATGGTATCCACGCTGGCGGGCGCCGCGGTCAACATCGTGCTGGATCCGATCTTCATTTTTGTGTTCCGCTGGGGCATGATGGGCGCGGCAGTCGCGACGATTCTCGGGCAGATCGTGACGGCGGTGCTGGCAATCTGGTATCTGTGCCATATGAAGGCGGTGAAGCCGGAAAAAAGCAGCTTCCGCATCCACGGCAAGCTTGCCGCAAGATATCTGCCGCTGGGCATTTGCAGCTTCCTCTCGCAGATTTCGCTGGTGGCGGCAATGGCTGCAATCAACAACATGATCCGCAAGTACGGCGCGCTGGATGAGATCTTCTCGCAGGAGGCTTACGCGCAGATTCCGATGGCGGTGGTCGGCATCGTAATGAAATTCTTCCAGATTGTGATCTCCATCGCGGTCGGTATGGCGGCAGGCTGCATCCCGATTGTCGGATATAACATCGGCGCGAATCGCAAGGATCGCGCAAGGAGCCTTTTCACGCGCCTGCTGATCGCGGAGGCGCTGGTCGGCGCGGTTGCGCTGTTTATCGTAGAAGTGTTCCCGCGCCGGCTCATCGGCATTTTCGGCGCTTCGAACGAAAGCGTCTATTACACCGATTACGCAATCAAGTGCTTCCGCATTTATCTGTGCATGATGGTCTTCGCCACGGTGAATAAAGCAACCTTTATCTATCTGCAGTCCCTCGGCAAGGCGCTGACCTCGACGATCTTGTCCATGGTGCGTGAGGTCGTATTCGGTGTCGGCTTTGCGCTGCTGCTGCCGCGGTTCTTCGGGCTGGACGGCGTGCTGTACTCCATGCCGGTATCGGATGTGCTCACCTTCATCATTTCCGCAATCGTCATTGTATACACCTATAAAACACTCAAATCTGACCCGGAAGCGGCGCGCCGGGAATCGAAGTCCGCGTGAATATCCCTGCCCGGCTGTACTGATCTGCGAAGAGATCTTTAAATCGTTTTCTTATAATTTTTAAAATCCGTTCACAACTTCGCGGAAAAGCCATGGTATGATAATATCAGAGATTGGAGCATCCCTGATCCTCGGATATGCGGGCGCCGATGCCGTGGAAATATCTGCGGATAAGCCGACGGCGCACTGCGTGACAATATCCGGTTCTCTGCTCGCGTACTCACCTTGCGCACAGTCTCTGCATACTACAAACAGAATTCATTTTTTCCTTTCTTCAACAACCTCAAGCACAGCAAAATCACATAGGAGGTCACTCATTCTTTGAGTGGCCTCCTACACTATCTTGCATACCGTTTTGTATACGGCAGTTCAATCACATCAGCGCATCGACTCGTACCGGTTGAAGATACCGTAGTATCCCGCCTGTGCGAGTCTTTTTTGATGCAAAATTTTATAAAGCCAAAAAATCATCTATTTTAGCTTCGTAAAACTATAAATAATTTCGCAATCCTCCGTGAGTCTTTCCCGCAGCCATCGTTCAAACCGATCCGACTCCTCCGCCGGCAGTGCTTCCTCCAGATAGACAACGGCGCTTGTTGTCGATATCAAATGCCCGTCCGCGTCCGTAGACTCGAGACTGCCGATTTTGATCTCATGAACGGCAGGAAACAGAATATCAATTTCATCGGAAAGCTCCTCTACCGAAACGGTTTTTTCAAATCCGGTAACTGCGGTATCGTCCGTGTTTGCCCGTTTTACCATATAGCCCGCGACAATCACGCAAGGGATCAAAATAATCACCGCATGGAAAACCAGCCGCCGCTTCATTCGTTTCCGCTGCAATGCGGTGAATTCCCCCTTCTGCGGCATCTTCAAAACAAATAAAACGGCAAGCGAAGCGAGAAAAATAAAATAAGCGTTCACAAGGAACAGGTAACCGGCGCCGAGAACAATGCGTACACTGGCATGCGCAATTCCGTACCCGCAGGTGCACAGCGGCGGCATCAAAGCGGTAGCAATCGCCACGCCCGGGATCACATTGGATTTTTCCTTTCTGGTTACGCCGATCATCCCCGCAAGCCCGCCGCAGGAAGCGATCAGCACATCCCAAATATTCGGCTGCGTTCTCGCAAGCAATTCCGAGGTCTGCGTCGAGATCGGCGAAAGCCAAAAATACAGCGTCGAGGTAACCAAAGAGATCACGATTTGGAAAAGGAAGCCGCTGCCGGATCTTTTGCACTGCTCTGCATCGACGGTAGCAACGCCGTAAGCCATTGCCTGAATGCTTCCCATCAGCGGTGAGATCAGCATTGCGCCGATAATGACCGCCGTGGAATTCATATTCAATCCGATGGAAGCGATCAAAATCGCCATCATCAAAATGCACAGGTTCGTTCCGGTGACCTTTCCGCCGCCGACGATCCGTTCTTTTATTTCATCATAAGAAGCGGTGTCATGATGCAAAGAAAACGCCGCTTCCATTTTTGAAGTCACAACGATTACCTCCCGTATCCATGGGACAACCGCATAAAGGAGTTGTCTCAAAAATGAAATTTTTTGTTCGTCTGACACACAAAACGATGAACGAAAACACCGCAAAGCAGCATCCCATTGCGGATCCGTGTTTCGTTCAGCGGAGCGCGCAGCTTATTGAAAAAATCAAGCTCCCGCATATTATTTCTGCCAAAGTGCGGGGGCGGATAGCCGCCACTGCTATGCTGTTAAACCTAAAATTTTGTAAAGCAACTTCGTTGGCGGAACGTAGGGCACGACGACTCGGCGTGCCGTCCGCGAAGCGGCAGACAGTACAAACGAACGGTATCGTACGCAGTTGGTAGTTCCTGCACCGGCGCGCCGGGTCGTTAGCGCAGCCATTGGCGAGGAACGAGCCTTACGGATGCGGCATGCCCCTTGCGGGTGCGCGCCCTACGGCGCACTGCTGCCGATCTCAAGGAGCTGCATTGTAAAAAGCAAAGTTTTCGTCTTAACAGCCTCGTAGGGGCGGATATCATAGGTAAGAAGGCAGGAACTACCGACCGCGTACCGAGCGGGAAACATCGGAAGAATCCGCAGCGGCGAGTCTATTCACAAATCAGAATTTATCGAAGCTTTTCTTCGATTTCTTTATCCGGCCAATATCCCCAGGATTCAACGATCTTTCCGTCCGCGATTTTGAAATTTTCCAGTGCTTCAAAACGAATTCTTTTTCCTGTTGCGGGAATTCCCATACAAACGCCTGAGTGTATCCCTTCGTATAACACTCTTGTGGCAACCATATCATTTTCAGAGAAAATATCTAATACCGTTATCGTCAATTCAGAAAACTGCGATGCAACAATCTTTAATATTTCAACTGCTTGAGAATTCCCTCTTGCGCCGGCGGGGCTATGGTCAATATAGTCATCCGATACATAAGACATTACAAAGTTATAGTTTTGTTTTTCATATCCCTCTTTAAAGAAATGATATACAATTTCAGCATTCGTCATAGTTGTTCCTCCATAAAATTCCGATTTCTCCGGTTCTAAAAGCCGGAATTTGCTGCAATCATCCATTGGACACTGTTTTTTGTTTCCCATATTTTTCTTCCATTTCTTTCGTATGTGCATGAAGCAGTTCCAGCGCCCGTGTCCGTATGCCGGAGAGATTCGTTTGATCCGTATCCGCAAACTCGCGTTTGATCCTCGCAGAAGCGATCGCATGACTATCGTGCGTTTTGCTTTCATCCGCTTCCGATAAAAACTTTTGCAGCAATCCCAAATCGCCGGAGTAGTGGAGCTCCACAAGTTTTGCCCGGTATTCCAGCTCCGGCGCTTTGATGTCCGGAAATTGTTTCATATCTACGGTATGCTGTGCTTCGTGCTTCAGAAGAGAAACGAGAAACCGTTCGCTTTCAAAATCATATGCCTGCTCAACACAGTTGATCGTGCCATCGGGCGAAGCCCAGCCACCCGTACCATGCCTGCCGAAGGTCAGATAATCCATCCAACTGCGGAATACAAAGCC
>JBJDYD010000183.1:0-4876 GCA_051867015.1 Faecousia sp.
TGCTCATTCTGCCGATGGCATTGAAGTAGCTGCCGGTCTGGGTCAGAACGACGGTCTTGCCGTCCTTATTCTTGACTTCCTTCATCTCGACCGTGCTGTGGGAGTGACCGTCAATGAAAGCGTCGATGCCGTTGGTGTTGGCAATGACCTCTTCGCTCGTCCAAGGCTTGCTGGAGGAGTCGTCGCCGAGGTGACCGAGGGCGATGACATAGTCCGCGCCCGCTTTCTTGGCAGCGTCAACCGCAGTCTGCACGGAACCGTACAGCGCAGCGCCGTCCGTACCGCCCGCGATGCCGTAGATGTAGTTACCGGCCTCGTCCTGGAAGTACTTCGGGGTGGACTTGGTGAAGGATTCCGGCGTGGTGATGCCGACGACGGCGATCTTCTTGCCGCCGACCGTGAAGATCTTATAAGCATCGAGAACACTGTTGCCCGCGACGCCGTTCTTCTCGTTGTAGAAGTTGCAGGAGAGATACGGGAAGCCCGCCTGCTTGGTAATTTCAAGCGTGCGCTCCATGCCGTAATCAAACTCATGGTTGCCGAGGGTTGCAGCGTCGTAGTCTGCGGCTGCCATCAGCTCGATGATGGTCTTGCCCTTGTCCATGGAGCCGTAAGCGGTGCCCTGAACATGGTCGCCTGCGTCGAGCAGGAGGACGCCGGCAGCAACATACTTTGTCTGTGCCTTCAGATCGGCGATGTTGTCATAGGACAGCGCGCCGTCGATGTAGGTATGGACGTCGTTGGTGTAGTAGATAACGATCTCATCTTCGCTTGCGAGCTTGTCGCCGCAGCCGGTGCAGACACCCTGAGAATAGTGGTGGCCGGTCGCGGGAAGCGCCTCGGTCTTGGTCTCACCGCAGCGCTCGCAGGTATAGACGATCTCGCCTTCCTCGGTGCAGGTGGGTTCCTTGGTAACCTTGCCCTCATCCCAAGTGTGCTCTTCACAGGGCTTGGTCGCCTCGTCAAACACGGAGATGATCTTTGCGAATTGGGCACGGGTTGCATTGTCCTTCGGCAGGAGCTTGCCGTCGGAGCCCTGAATGATCTGCATGGAGATCGCCCAGTTAAACGCTTCCTTTGCGTAATCGGAAATCTGATTTGCATCCGGGAAGCCCTTGAGGAAATCACCCTCGACCTTGGGGCTGCCGGCATAGCGCCACAGCATGGTAACCAGCTGTTCACGCGTTACCAGACCGTCCGGGTCAAAGAGATTGCCGCCGATGCCGTTCACAACACCCTTCTGCTGCGCCCACGCGATACCGTTCTTATACCAGTCTTGCGTCAGGTCAGTGAAGGTAGACGGCTTGACCGAGGGAATCACGGGGTCAGCCAGACGATAGAGAACTACGGCAGCCATTGCACGAGTGCAGGTGCCTTCCGGTTCAAAGGTGGTTGCCGATGTGCCGTTCATCAGCTGCGGGTCATGCTCGTAGACATACTCGACGAACGGCGCAAACCAATCGGTCTCGTCCACATCGGTGAACGTGGCAACCTTTGCCGCGAACACAGAGGGGATGACGCCGATGACCATGGCGAGAACCAAAAGCATCGCCAAGGTCTTCTTAAATGCGTGTTTCATTGTTTGTCCTCCTTCTAATTCCAAAATAACGGGCATAGAACCCACTTTGGTCTTTTTATTCTATCAATTTTTCCCGCTTAGCGCAAGGTTGGCAGGGCACTTTTCTACGTTTTCACGGACAGGATTTTAAAAAATGGAAAAAGCGAACTTTTTCTTCCGTAATTTATGCAAAAGCATTTGTTTCGTTTTGGAAATCCGATAAAATAATGCACATAGGGCGACAAAAACCTCCCTTTTCCAAGGGAGGTTTTTGAAAGGAAAACAGGAAAAAGCAGTTCGGAAGAAAATGCATTACAGGATTTCACCGTTCCGTTGCCCCTGCCGCGCAATCCGCGGGGCTGCCTTGGCTCCCCTGCGGGCGCCGCTTTATGCCTCTCCGCTTTTTTTCGCATGCTCAAAGCGGTCGCTGAAGACAAAATAACGCTGTCCGAAATAGTTCAGCAGCGCATAGCTGAACGCGCCGATGGTCATCTCGCAGTTGCCGGAGATCATATCCGCCGAATCGCCGCCGAAGGAGAAAAAGTCCCGCACGCCCTGCGAGCGCAGCAGCGCGCTCGAAAGCAGCGGCGCGGCGACATAATAGGAGAGCAGATAGCATACGATCACGTCCAGCACAAAGCGGAACAACTGCCGCAGCGTTGTCCGGTTTGAGGGAAACAGGATATATCTGCAGGACAGATACCAGATGAGGCTGCCCAAGCCGTAGTTGACCAAGGGTGAAATATGCTCGCTGAGACCGCAGACATTAAACAAGAAGAACATCAGCCCCGTGCAGACGATAAAATTCAGGACGCCGATGATCAAATACAGCACGAGCGTGCGGTCAACGAGTTTCTTGATTTTCATCATAAAACCACCGTAAAAAAGAAAGAGTTGGGTTATTATAGCACTTTTCGGCGGCTCATGCAAGCAAAAATCCGAAAAATGTCAGGGCGGTGCTTTGATTACGCCTTGGAAGCGAGCTTGAACACCTCGTTGGATCTGCCGATCACGATAATGTGATCGTCCTGGCGAAAACGATAGTCGGCACTGAGGTTGGCGTCCAAATTCATACCGTTTTTGACGGCGATGATATTGATCTGGTACTTGCGGCGAATGTTCAGTTCAAGCAGCGTATGTCCCGCCCACGCGGGGAGGATCGGCAGCTCATAGATGGAATACTCATCCGTCAGCGGGACGAAATCGAAAATATTGTTGGCGTTATAGCGCACGGCAAGCTTTTCCGCGATGTCCACCTCGGGATAGACAATCTCGTCGGCGCCGATGATGCGCAGCAGCTCCGCCTGAATGTCCTGATTGGTCTTGGCGACAATACGGCGCGCGCCGTGCTTTTTGAGCAGACTCGTAACAACCAGCGACGCTTGAAAATCCTCGCCGATGGTGACAAAGCAGATATCGAAATCCTCCACACCGAGGGAGTCAATGACGGATTCGTTCGTACAGTCGCAGATGCTCGAATTGGTGAAGCGGTCACTCAGCGCCTCAATGATCGCGGGATTGTTGTCCACGATCATCACATCGTTGCCGAGCTGGTGCATTTTTTTCGCGAGATGCCGCCCCATGCGGCCCATGCCGATAATCAAAACGGATTTCATAATTATATCCTCCTGTTTATCCAATCAGTATTTTCCCGTTCGGGCGATCCACGGGCGGCTCGGTGCGCCGCTCGGAGAAGAGCAGCACAAAGGTCAGCCCGCCGATACGTCCGGCGTACATTAATAAAATAAGGATAATTCGGCTCGCGATGCCGAGGCTTGCGGTAATGCCCATAGACAGTCCGACCGTGGCAATGGCGGAATCGACCTCAAACATCGCCTGCGGAAGGGTGATCGGCTCGAGCGCACAGATTGCAAGGATTGCCGTAATCGCCATCGCCAAATAGATCATCAGGATCGAGCACGCCTGCCGCAGGGTATCGCGGTCGATGCTGTAGCGGAAGGCGTTGACGCGGGTGCGTCCGCGCGCGGAGGCAATCGCGCTCAAAATCAATACCGCAACGGTGGTGGTTTTGATGCCGCCCGCCGTGGAGCCGGGGCTGCCGCCGATGAGCATGAACACATTGGTGAGCAGGTTGCCCGATTCGCTCAGCGCCGCCATGTCCACCGTGTTAAAGCCCGCCGTGCGGGGCGTGATCGACTGGAACAGCGAGGCAAGCACGCGCTGCGGGACGGACATGCCCGCCATGGAGGCATTGCGCTCGAATACGAAAAACAGAATCCAGCCGCCGAGGATCAGCACGCCCGTCGTAAACAGCACCAGCTTGGTATGCAGCTGATATTTCGACCAGCGCCACTTGTTTCTTGCCATATCGCGCCAGACGAGGAAGCCCAAACCGCCGACAACGATGAGCGCGCAGAGCGTCAGGTTCACAACAGGGTCGTTTACATACGCCGTCATAGATGAATAGGGCGCTTTGGCTCCCATCAGATCAAAGCCCGCGTTGCAGAAGGCGGAGACGGAATGGAACACCGCGAAATAGATGCCGCGCAGCCAGCCGAAGTCCGGCACAAAGCGGACCGCAAGCAGCACTGCGCCGAGCAGCTCAAAGACGAAGGTGAACGGCACAATTCTTCGGATGAGTCCGCCAATGCCGGAGAGGGAGATATTGCCCGCAGACTGCATCAGTACCTTGCGGTCATACAGTCCCAGCCGCTTGCCGAGGGCAAAGGAGATCAGCGTGATCACGGTCATGAAGCCGAGTCCGCCGAGCTGGATCAGAAGCAGAATCACAATCTGCCCGAAGGTTGTCCAGCCCGTGAAGGTATCGCGCACGACCAAGCCCGTCACGCAGGTGGCGCTTGTCGAGGTAAACAGCGCGTCAAGGAAATTCGCCGAGCCGTCCTTTGACGCAAAGGGCAGCGTCAAAAGCAGCGCGCCGACCAGTATCACAATGAAGAACCCCAGCGCGATCAACCGCGCCGGTGACAGGCGAAGCTTTCTTTTTTTCATAATAAGTCCTCCAACCGCCAAAAAAGAGTGACGGGTTTCTCACAATTGCTAAGCCGTTGGTGAATGTTGGTTTCAGTGAATAGGGAACAGTGAATGGTGAATAGGTTGCGTCTGTGGGAAGTCTGTTTGACTAAGGGCTAAGGACTAAGGATGAATGACTGTGGTGTGCTCCGCACGGATTTTGAATTTTGATATACCTGATTTGACAGACGGTGCGGAGGAACGAATTGCTGCGCAGTCGGTGGTTCCTGCACCGGGCGGCTGATAGCCGCCCCTACAGCGTGAACTGCAAAATATCTCGTAGTAGCCTGTAACGCTTAAAACTGTAGGCAGCCCGTAGGGCACGAC
>JBJDYD010000184.1:0-23870 GCA_051867015.1 Faecousia sp.
TACGGATGCGGCATACCCCTTGCGGGTGCAATCCCCAATTTGTCATTGCGAGACCAGTGCGCACACTGGTCGTGGCAATCTCCGGCTGTAGGTTTGTAAGCAGTCCGTAGTTCCTGCACAAGATTGCCACGTCGCAAGCTCCTCGCAATGACAAAGGGGGTAGCCCTTCCCTGTCATCGTCATGAACCCCTTTGTAGAGCTTGGACATGTCCTATCCGTGTGTAGGAACTACCAAGTGCGTACAAACCTGTTCATCTGTACCGTCTGCCGCTTACGCGGTCTTCCGGGACGTGTCCCCGTCCTACAGAGATTATTTTTTGATGTGAATACTACTTTATAAATTACCTTCCCCTACGGGGAGGAAAGAATATTCCGAGTGGAAACAAATTTGAAAGGAGAACCATGAAAATGAAGAAAAGTTTGAAACGAATGGTCTCATTCCTGCTGGTGCTTGCCATGGTATTTGGACTGCTGCCTGCCATAGGGGTGATCACCCCGGCTTTCGCAGTCAATCTTGCTGGCAGTTTTGACCTTGTAGAAGCAGCAGGCGATCATAAGATCAGGGTTAGAGGTTGGGGTTTGAATTATGATGATATAAATACTTCTATGCAAATTCATGTTTATATCAGAGATGAAAATGATAACTATCTACATGGCAATCCCAGTACCGTGGCTGACGATCCACGTCCTGACCTTGCAGTGCTAAACATAAGCAACACCAATCACGGCTTCGATGATGTAATCAACATCCCCTCTACCGTGAACGGCTTCGTTTATGTTCATGTCTACGTTGTCGGAGGTGGCACTAACATATGGTTAGGCAAAAAACGGGTGTGTATTTCTGCCTCTAACAATATCGGCTACGGTCTGAGCGGCTGGACGATTGCTCAAGATGCTTGCCCAGAAAAGCCGGATGGCGTTTACCGCATTGTGCCTGCCGCAAACCCGAACTATTCGCTGGATATTGACTGGCCGGATACCACTGCGGTTTATGGAGACGGTCAGAACCTGCAGTTGTATGGAACATATGCAACGGACGCGCAGCTCTTCTACCTCCAACGTATCGAGGGGACAAATCTGGTCGCCCTGATGAATATCCGATCCCAGAGGTATTTGAATCTGGAAAACGGTCAATCTCAAGGGAATGTGCAGCAAAAGGGTCTTTATGCAGACGGCGACTATAACCAGTGGATCCTGCACCGCAACACGGACGGCACCTACAGCTTTGAGTCTGCTGTGCAGCCGGGGCAGTACATGGATATTAAAGGCGGCACAATAGCAAACGGCACCAATATTCGGGTTTATGACGGAAACGGAAGCGCTGCGCAAAAATTTAACCTGATCCCGTCTTATGTTTATGGCACCAATTTGTCCTCCCGAACGGGTTACTTTACGCCCGGCACCTATTACATCAGCGCCTCCAGCTATACGCCGACATTGGATATTACCGACACCAGTTTAGCTTCTGGCGCAAATGTTAAGATTCATACGCAAGGCGCAAATAACAAGGCGCAGATCTTTGACATCCAGGAGGACGGCGAGGGCTGGTACACCATTAAGAATGTCAACTCAGGCATGTATGTGAATGCTCTAAAAGGCCCATGGGCACAACCCGGAGCAAATGTGCAGCAGTGCTTTGACGATACCGATGCCAGTAAATGGGCGTTTGTTCCGAAGTTCAGCAAGGACGGAGAAGGCGACGATGTGCAATATCTCATTGTCAACAAGGCGTGTTCCCTTTATCTGAACCGCGCCCTTCTTAGCGGTGCAACGACTG
This sequence comes from Faecousia sp., assembly GCA_051867015.1. GTDB lineage: Bacteria > Bacillota > Clostridia > Oscillospirales > Oscillospiraceae > JAZOXB01. The sequence continues at coordinate 1,778 of JBJDYD010000184.1, forward strand.
TCAAAGCAGAGGCGGGGCAAAATGTCCGTGTTTGGCCCATTACGCCATACGGAATTAATTCGGATATAAGCTCCAGTATTACCAGCGCATGGTATCTGCATAAGACAGTGCCCAACGATAAAGACTCCTCTTACTACTATCACTACGACCAATACAGTCTGCTGAACGGTAACACCGGTGTTGCCGCCAACCATTACGATCTGAACGACACCATCAGTCTGCCGATCAAGATCTATGACTATCCGAACGACGGTTTGCTGTTTGAGTTCGCTGAGAGCACGAAAGTTCAGAACAACAGAGCCTTTGGTATGCTCCGCGGCAGCTATATAAATAACAGTGCAGATACTCCATTAACTACAAATTATAATGCATATGCCATCGGGCAGACCACTTATACTACCAACGGGGGCGAAGGTCAGTTCCTGGATACTGAAGCAACCGGTCTAACCACCTATTTTGTTGGAAATAATAAGTTCTGGAACACGGCGCCGGAGGGGGAAGCGCTGAATCAGATTTTCCAAGTCAACCACTATAAGGCTGGCTGCGATGCGAATGTGAACCTGAGCTACTTAAGCAGTAAGCTAAACTACAGTGTTTACGGCACGCTGACCGAGGGTCTGATGACCATGGGTCTTGTGAAGCCGACCCTCCGTGAGGTGAACGGCTATCGTCTGCCGGATTACAACGACGAGACGATCGCTTATATCGCTGACCTTTTGGAAAAGACGCTGCGTCTTCCGTCAACTGAATATAACTATCCCAAGGGCGAGACGAGTTACGCAACAACGTTAGGCTTCGATGAAGATCAGGATTTACCGAGCGCTCTTAGAGCTGTGCTGAAGAAGAATAATAACAACTCGTCTGTTCTGCCCAGCTACAGTAGTGACGAAAGTACGCGGGCGGGACAGATTCGCACCGATCTGGCAGCCACGCTGGCAAAGGCTGGTAGCCTCACCGGGACTTGGGCAGCTTGTAAGGATAACATCAAGACCTACACCGATGCCGCCTATTTCATCCTGAACAACCTCTTTGTTCCCAGCTCTTACAATCTGCCGCAGGATCAGTTTGACTATCTGGTGCTCTCGAAGGCGAAGCTCTCCAACGGCAAGACGGCTTATGTCTTTGACGCCGGCTTTACTACCACGACTTCGGCGCTTAACACCGGACTTGCCAGCGCGGTTGAATATAACTTCGCTGCAAAGACCATCTCCAATAGCAGCATGGACAGCAAGGCGCTTTATCAGTTTGGAGCTACATCAGTCGAGCAAACGACCCGTTATCCCTTCCTCCCGGTCTGGAAGGAGGGAAGCACCACGGCGCAGGATCAGGATCAGACAGTGAGCCCGTATAAGAACGATGACGGCGTGTCCAATACATCAGCCGCTGCCGCAGATACCTACGTGAACAGAAACTTTAACTATGTTCTGCAATCCAACGGCGTGTTCACCTATGACGAGAACGACGGCTTGTTCTTTGACTTTGAAGGCGACGATGATGTGTATCTGTTCATCAACGGTCAGCTTGTGCTTGACATCGGCGGCGCGCATAGCATCACCAAGGTCAGCATGAATCTGAACGATTATGTCTTCGACGCCAGAAGGAAAGTTGCAGCCGGTTCGACAGACGCCCGCGACATAGCGCTTGCTTTGGAGGACGGCGAGGAATACAGCTTCGACTTCTACTACATGGAGCGCCACGGTTACGGCGCCAACATGCGTATCGCCACGAACATCCGCGTTACGGACCCGAGTCTGACGCCCGGTAAAAAAGCCTACCAGAACGATCAGGAGCTGAACTACGGCGGTATTGTGAACGTTGCTGAACTTGTGGAGTACAGCTTTTCACTGACCAACCCTGCCGACTCCGCGGCGAACCTCTACTGTCTCACCTTCCAGGATGACAAGCTGGGTGTGACGCTGGATTCCACCAACGGTCTGACCGTCGCCGTGGGCAAGGCTGTCAACAGTGCGGGCGATACGCTGACTGCCGCTGACTTGAAGATATACTTAACCAATCAGCAGGGCGTCAAAAGCGAGGTTGTGCTGACCGGTTCGACCGCCGAAGAGAAGAATGCTTCTTTAATAACTTGTTTGCAGGAGCTGGACGGCAGCGGCTTGCTCCCCGGCTGTACCATCGAGATTCGGGGCATATATCTAAAACTTGAGGAATCCGAATTCGTTAACGGTCGTTATGAGAACACGGTTTTGATTACCGCAAACCAAAAAGCCGACGGTACGGGCACCACTTATAGTACCAGCGCCAAGATGGTCGTCTGCCTTCCGACGGGTCCGCAGTACTACCAGTGGAGGGGTCATACCTTGACGGTAACGAAAGACAAATTTGTCTCGGATGTCAATGCGCTTCTTGCGGACGGGAGCAGCGCGCTGCTGGAACAGCTGGGCGGCGTTACACAGCTGGACGCAGGAACTGTCGACTCCATGGATCTTTGCAACAGGAGCGGCACCAACATGACCAGTAGTAACGTGACCGTGACGACCGAGATGATTTCCATTCAATTTAGCAGCGCCGGTTCCTTTACCTTCTATGTGCGAGTGTCTCAGACAAATGGTACGAACGTTATCGTTCCGGTGCAGGTGTATGTTACCGCCGTGAACGACAGTGTATTCATCTTGGACTACGGTCTGAAGGCGAACCTTGGCTCGGTCATGAGTGCAGACGATACTCTTTCCGTCCCGGGGCGTACGACAACCTATACGTACGAAGGTCTTGCGACTGAGCAGCCCGGTTATGCGGATAATCACATTTCCTTTACCGTTGTTGATGCGAACTACAAAGGAGACTATAAACTGACAGACGGCAAAATTGAGTATCATCCCTCCGATTTTATGGAGGGGGCAGATTCCATCTACGCCGCTGTGCGTGTCTCTGAGCGTTCAGCGAGTACGCAGAGCAGTGATATCGGCACGGTCGACATCAATACCGAGGTAGAGATGTATAAGAAGATTACCGTCCTGCCTGCGAGTGTCGTCTACTACGAAGACGATTTCCCGGCGATCCATTATCACAATCAGGTTATTACTACAACCAACGAGGACGAGTCGACCACGGAACGCAACACCATCACAACCGACGGCACGGGCAGCAGTGATCTCTACCAAAGCGTTGACAACAGCGAGCAATACGGTCATGATACGACCTATGAAAACGGCGGCGTCACCATGAGCGGTAACTCAGCGCATGTGATTGAGATTGTGGATACCTCCGTGATTGTTGACTTTACCTTCCGCGGCACAGGCTTTGAACTGGTCGGCAGAACCAACGCAACGGATGACACGATCCTCATCATCGAGGTCAAGCAGCCCCAACGTGACGCGAACAATGAGATAGTGACGGACGATAAAGGAAACATCCAGTACAATGTCGTGCGCCGTATGCCTGTCATTCTCGAATACGACAACAATGCAGATGCCGATAACGACACGAATGACGACGCGATTTATCAGGTACCGATTATCCGCGTAGACGGTCTTGATGTTGACGAGTATCGCGTGGAGATCAAGGGCGTGCCCGGCTGGCAGGGAAATCCGACATACTTCTACCTTGACGGTCTGCGCATCTACCGCCCCATTGTCGGTCTGCCGAATGACTCAGGCAACGGTCTTCTTGAGGATGCTTACCTGCCTGCCGAAAAGGACGGAACGGTCACGGAACTTCGCTCGATGATCACGGCTTCCATGGCAGGCGTCGCGACAGTGAATCAAGACGGCGTCACCATCAGCACCGGCTTGAGCACCTACACCGAAAACCGCAATGGCTATCTTTATCCCAATGGAGAACCGGCTTCTACGTTTGAAGGGCATACGGTCGAGAGCGCCTATGATTATCTGATGGTCGGACCGAACAACGAGGTCTATCTTGACGGTATCTCCGCAAAGCAGGGCGTCGTCCTCTATTTCACCTTGAATGACGGTGTCACCATCGACAACGCAGAGCTGCAGATCGGTCTGCATAAGCTCGACGCGAAAGCGTTGTACGGTTTTGAAGAAGATGACAGCAGCTGCGCCCTTTGGCAGAGCGCTTATCAGGATGATAGCTATGGCTGGCTGGCGGTCAACAATAGTATCACCAGCGCGACCGAGCAGTATTACCGGATCAACCTCAGCGCCTGCAAGAAAAATGAACAGGGTCGTTATGAGTTAATCCTGTTCGCTGCAAAAGGCATGCTCTCTCTGACGAGTGTGAAGTATTACGGCATTACACCGGAAGCGACCGGCGGTACGGTATGTACCTTCGCCTATGACGAGCACGGTGCTTTGGTGGAGCTTGACACCTCTTCGGGAACAAGCACAGAGGTATCCAAAGAAAAAGCTTCCGCTTATCCCGACTTTGCCTCTGTGAGCAAGCAAATGGCAGCCGAAACCGTCTTCCTCCCCGAAAATAATTCGGTCATCGTCATTTTCCCCGGCAAATCAGAAACGCCGACCGATCCGACCGATCCGACTGATCCGACCGATCCGACCGATCCGACTGATCCGACCGATCCGACTGATCCGACTGATCCGACTGATCCGACCGATCCGACCGATCCGACTGATCCGACCGATCCGACTGATCCGACCGATCCGACTGATCCGACTGATCCGACCGATCCGACTGCTCCGGTCGATCCGATTGATCCGACCGATCCGACTGCTCCGGTCGATCCGATTGATCCGACTGATCCGACCGATCCGACTGCTCCGGTCGATCCGATTGATCCGAGCGATCCAAATGATCCGACCGAACCGGATAAGCCAAATCCCGCACCTGAGTTCACGGATGTAAAGGGCACATGGTATGAGGAGTACGTGACCACGCTGGCAGCAAAGGGCGTGATCAATGGCTATGAAGACGGAACCTTCCGCGGCGACAATACGATTACAAGAGCAGAATTCGTCACGCTGATTGTGCGCGCCTTTGACATTGAAGCAAAGAAGGGCTATACCAGTCCCTTCACCGATGTCAACGGCTGGGCAAAGCCGTATATCGACGCGGCTGCCTCCTGCGGCATTGTCAACGGCATGACGGCTACGACCTTTGCGCCGGACGAGCCAATCACACGCGAACAGATGATGACCATCATTTACCGTGTGCAGCGCTATTGCAAGCTGACGCTCCCGAAGCTCGACCATGTGCCGACCTTTAAGGACCAAGCCGATGTCTCCGATTGGGCGAGATCCTCGGTGAATGCGCTGGTCTCGACCGGTCTGATCTGCGGCGACGAGACAAACTGCCTGCACCCGCAGGGGAAGACAACAAGAGCCGAATGCGCCACCGTGCTCTACCGCCTGCTGGCAAGCATTGAGAAACAAGAGGAGGACTGATAATGAAAAGAACATATCAAAAGCCGTATCTTGAAATCGAGAGCTTTGTTCTGACGCAGCAGATCACCTCTTGCAGCTTTATGAAGATCGGCTTCAATAACGGAGACTGTGTCAATAAGGATGCGGATGCCACGGAGAAAATGAAGCGCTTGGCATTGGCGGGCATTTTCTCCGACGGCTGCGCGACCCCGCCCATCTTTGCCCCCGAAGGCGATGACGGCATTTGCTATCATACAAGCATCAACATGGCTTTCACGTCTTAACCCATTTCTCCTTGAGGCTGTGAAAAAAGCCTCGCAATGACTTGGAAAGACGACCCTGTTTGTCATTGCGAGACCAGTGCGCACACTGGTCGTGGCAATCTCCGGCTGTAGATTTGTACGCAGTCTGTACTTCCTGCACGAGATTGCCACGGCGCAAGCGCCTCGCAATGACATGGAAAGGCTCCCACACTTGTCATTGAGAAGCGTAGCGACGTGGTAGCGCAGCCGTTCGCGAGGAACGAGCGTTACGGATGCGGCATACCCCTTGCGGGTGCAATCCCCAATTTGTCATTGCGAGACCGGTGCGCACACTGGTCGTGGCAATCTCCGGTTTTAGGTTTGTACGCAGTCCGTACTTCCTGCACGAGATTGCCACGGCGCAAGCGCCTCGCAATGACAAAAGAGGGTAGCCTATCCTGTCATTGCAAGGAGCGCAGCGACGTGGTAGCGCAGCGACGTGGTAGCGCAGCCGTTCGCGAGGAACGAGCGTTACGGATGCGGCATACCCCTTGCGGGTGCAATCTCCAATTTGTCATTGCGAGACCGGTGCGCACACTGGTCGTGGCAATCTCCGGTTTTAGGTTTGTACGCAGTCCGTACTTCCTGCACGAGATTGCCACGGCGCAAGCGCCTCGCAATGACAAAAGAGGGTAGCCTATCCTGTCATTGCAAGGAGCGCAGCGACATGGCCATCTGCTGACCAAACGATTGTTTAAGACCTCCAAGGAGAAAAAGAAATCCCTTCTGGCACCATTTCCCGAAGAATCCCTTCAAATTGAAATAAAGAAAAATAATAATGAAAGAAGAGGAAGCGCGATATGAAAAAAAGCTTAAAGCGAATCGGCGCCATGGCGGTCTTGTTGGTGATGCTCATCAGCCTCGTGCCGCTGCATGCCGACGCGGCGATCCCGGAGGACGAAAGACTAATAAAGCTCACCGATATCTACGAGCGCGGAGACGAAATCTTTACCCTGGAAGCCGGCGCACGCCTGTTCGTGCTCGCTGATGCCGAACCGTCCGAGGAGCTTCAACAGACGGCGTCGCTGATCAGCGCGGAATTCGGCGCTGCAGGGCTTCCCTCCTCCGCAGCGCTGCCGCAGGTTTGGGGCGCAGCAGAAGATGTTTTAAAGGGCGATATTATTTTGGAATTGGTCGATGGTCTTGCCGCTGACGGCTACCGCTTGACCATCACCGCTGACAACCTCAAGATCTCCGCGAGTGATACGGACGGTCTTCTGAACGGCGCTTTTATGGCAATCAAGCATTTCCAAGTGTATGCGGAATACAGCATGAAGATCCCTGCCTGCACCGTGCAGGACGAGCCGGACACGAAGGAGCGCACCGTTATGCTCGACTGCGCGAGAAAATACTGGTCCGTCGAATGGATCAAAAACCTGATCCGGCAAATGGCTTGGATGGGCTATAATACGCTCGAGCTGCACATGACCGAGGATCAGGGCATCCATGCAAATATTTGGCGTGATGCAAATGGCAATGTTGTGCCGGATTGTAACGGCAATGATTTCGGTTGGCTGCCCGGCTACAAAGAAGCCAAATGGGCAAGTGATTCGGGCAACGGACAGAACATTACTTCCGGCGTTCAGGATCCCAACGGCACCAATAATTATAACAGAGATGAACTGATCGAGATTCTGAACTGCGCAAAGGAGTATCACATCGAGGTCATTCCTGGCGTTGATGTCCCGGGGCATTGCGATTATCTCATCTATCAGTGGGATAATTCAGGTGCTTCCGGCAGCTTTACCTTTAACTATAAGGGGACGAATTACTCCAACCGCCCCTCCGCAATCTATATTTCAGATTCTGCGCTCTATCCGAATGACACCTATAAGAACTACGGTACTTTGGATGTTACAAATGATTATACCAAGAATATGTCTCTGGCGCTGATTGAAGCCTACGCGGCCTTTTTCCAAGAATACGGCAACAGCACAAAAATGAACATCGGCTGCGACGAGATTCGCGGCTCGCTCAGCTATGATTCTTTTGTCAGCTATGTCAACGAGGTTTGCGCCATGCTCAAGTCCCACAACTACAGCGTCCGCGCCTTCAATGACTATCTCTATGATAGTTCAAGTGTTCCATTAGACGAGGATCTTGAGATTTGCTATTGGCAAACCTCCGATAATGCTTCCGTTGCGGATTATATCGCCGACGGCAGAACTGTCTATAACTGCATCAACGTCTTTACCTATTATGTCCTTCGCTATAATAAGACCCATGGCGACGCGCGCAGTGAAACATGTCTGCAATGGACGTTCCATCACAGCACTGAGGGCCGTATCTTCAGTGGCTGCGGCGGGAATTGCAACTACAGTAAATGCAAGTCAAATACCGGCTGGAACCCGAGCAAGCTTTGCTCCGTTAAGGACGAAACACAATACACTTATGACGGCGCAAAGCTCGGCGGCGGCTACTTCCTCATCTGGGGCGACTGGGCAGGCTGGAGTACAGAAGTACAGGTCTGGAATGGCATCGACAGCAACGGCACCTACAATCTCATTGACCGTATGTGGTCCAATTCCATCAAAATGTGGAATTGGGATGTTGACAGCGCCAGCAACAGTAGCGGCTTGTCCTATTCCGATTACTGGCCGCTTCGGAATCTCTACCGCCTCTATCCCGGTTTTACGACGCCCTCTGCCGAACCTTCTATTCCGACAGCAAGCGCCATACATCAGGTCGCTGATTTCACCGAATTAAAAGCGCAGATCGCCGTTGTACCGGATTATGAAAGCAGCAAGTATACGGAAAGCAGCTATTCCGCTTATTTGGCAGCGCTGAACAAGGCGAAAGCTGTTCTGAATAATACCGCTTCGACGCAAGCCGAGGTAGACGCGGCAGTCATCGCTTTGCAAAGCGCTTATAACGGGCTTGAACGCGCTACTACTCACATCCTTTATAAGTCGATTGTCAACGGAGAGCCGAGGGTCATTGAAGACATTGGTTTTGACGGCGGCAAGATTACGTTTGAGGTCACCGGGCGCAGAGGCTACCGTTTCCTGCGCGTAGAAGGCAACGCAAGCTTACAGCCGTACTATTCCGGCGCGGAGGGCGGCATCGTCACAGGCACCGTGACCGAGCAAGAGCCAATCGTCATCTGGTATGAGAACAACCCGCAGCTTGCAACCTTGGAGGCGCTTCTCTCTGCCGACGACAGAGCGATAAATACAGATGCCAATGAGGCATATAAGAACGCGAAAGAAAAGGCGAAGACCTTCTATCAGAACATAATGTCCTCCCCCAAAACATTAGCAACACAGGAAGAAATCGACACCATCGTCGATGAACTCATAGAGGCGAAAACCGGCGCGGTCATAACTGCCGATGTGACGAAGATCATCACCCTCAAGAGCACGACGGAGGTTGTCGCGCAGGGAAAATCCGCAGTGCTGCTTGTGACTACCTCTCCCGATGTCAAGAGTCTTTCCATTGAGGGTGTGACCTTCAACGATTACGAGAGCAAGCCCACCGTAACCGACAGCGGCGAGCAAGTGAAGATTTGGTATCTGTCCTTCGTTATGACTACAGCGCAGGAAGAGGCATATACCTATACCGTAACCGCTGTCGGCAAGCAAACCGTGACCGCTGAGATCAGCATTTACTGCAAATAAGGAAGCGCTGAATGAACCCGCAAGAGCGGTCTGAATGAACAAGCTTGTAGTCAGTCAGTAGTTCCTACACAAGATTGCCACGGCGCAAGCGCCTCGCAATGACAAAGAAGGCACCCCTCATTTGTCATTGCGAGACCGGTGCGCACACCGGTCGTGGCAATCTCCGGCTGTAGATTTGTACGCAGTCCGTAGTTCCCGCACAAGATTGCCACGGCGCAAGCGGCTCGCAATGACAAAAAAGGCAACCCGATTTGTCATTGCGAGGAGCGCAGCGACGTGGCAATCTCAGAGTGTAAGTCTGTACGCAGTCCGTAGTTCCTGCACGAGATTGCCACGGCGCAAGCGCCTCGCAATGACAAAAAAGACAACCCCAATTTGTCATTGCGAGGAGCGCAGCGACGTGGCAATCTCAGGGTGTAAGTCTGTACGCAGTCGATAGTTCCTACACCGGCGGACAGAATTGTCATCCCCTACTAGCTTGTAACGCTTAAAACTGTAGGTAGCTCGTAGGGCACGACGACTCGGCGTGCCGTCCGCGAAGCGGCAGACAGTACAGACGAACGAGTTTGTACGCATTTGGTAGTTCCTGCACCGGCGCGCCGAGGTCGTCGCGCCCTACGGCGTACTGCTGCCGTTCTCAAAGCCCGCATCCAAAAATAAAGTTTTAATTGTTATAGTGTACTACGGACGCTATGTTCTATTTTTTATGTTACATACCATTAGTATAAAAAGAAACGAGGTGCGCAATGCACATCATCAATGGCTTTTTGATCCGCGAGGTCGCGGATGAGCGCGTCGCCGTTCCCATCGGCGACGCGGTTCGAAAATTCTCCGGCTTGATATCGCTGAACGACTCCGCCGCCTTTCTCCTACAGCTTCTGCATACGGAGCAGACGCCCGAAAGCTTACTCTCTGCAATGCTTGAGGAATTTGAGATTGACGAAGCGACTGCAAAGCAGGATATTGCGGAGTTTCTTTCGACCATGGACTCGTTGGGTCTCTTGATAGTCGGGACGCCATGAATACAAGCTTTTACGCCACAATCGCAGGGATCAACTTTCGTTTTGTCTCCGAATTCCCGATGGAAACGCCTGCGGAGCTTCTCCCCTTTCCGCTGCAAAACGGTGCAGCGGAAGAAGTATTCACGCTCTCTGCAATCACGGAGCCGCTGCTCTTTGATACGCCGCCGCTCTTTACGTCAACGCGATTAAATGTCTATCGGACAGCGGAAGGGATTGCAAGAGTATTCCTCGCAATTCACTCCACAGACGGCTGCAAAGCCGTCTGTGTTCTTCGGGAAGACAGGCAGAACCGTCTGCTGCTTCCGCAGGGCATTCTCGACCGTTTTCAGAAAAACTGCACTCTTTCCGTTCTGCTGGGCGCGGAGGCGATCTTTCTGCGGCATGACGCGCTGCTGCTGCACAGCTCCGTGGTCACCTATCAAGGAAAAGCCGTCCTGTTTTGCGGCGCGCCCGGAATCGGAAAATCAACGCAGGCGGCGCTTTGGGCAAAGACCTTAGGCGCGGAGATCATCAACGGTGACCGCTGCGTCATTGCACGCAGAGCGGATGCTTTCTATGGCTGCGGCTCCCCTTACTGCGGTTCCTCCGGCATTTTGAGCAACAAGGAAGCGCCTATCGGTGCAATCCTTTTGCTGGGTCAGTCTTTGGAAAATCGTCTGCGCAGACTTTCGATTTCAGAAGCGTTTCGTCGAATTCTTCGAGAGCTGACCGTCAATGCATGGGATTCGGCGTTCATGGAGCGCTGCCTTTCCCTTCTGACCAATCTTGTGCAAGCGGTTCCGGTATACGAGCTGCAATGCCGTCCGGACGAAACGGCGGTTATGCTGGCAAAGGAGGAGATCACAAAGCATGAATTATGATGTACCGATCAAGCAGCGCCTGCAGGCAAAGGCGTCGCTTGCTGGAATTCCGATCTTAGGCACCTTTGAGTTGACGCCGCGCTGCAATTTTCAGTGTAAAATGTGCTACGTCCGATTGACCCCTGAAGAAATGCTGCCTTTGGGCAGAGAGCGGACTGCGGAAGAATGGCTCAGCCTTGGACGAACCGCCTTTGACGCGGGAATGACCTTTCTCCTTTTGACCGGCGGAGAGCCGCTTCTCCGTCCCGATTTTCCGCAGATCTATGAAGGGCTTGCAAAGTTCGGCTTGTCCGTCTCTCTCAACACAAACGGCACGCTGATTTCGGAAGAGATACGAGCGCTGTTTCTACGCTATCCGCCCGCGCAGGTCAATATCACGCTTTACGGCACCACGCGCGAGACTTATGCAGCGCTCTGCGGCAACGCCGATGGCTTTGACCGTGTTACCGACGCGCTGCACTGGCTGAAAGCGCAGGGTATTCTTGTGAATCTGAACGCCACGCTGACGCCGTGGAATGTAAACGAGTGGGCAGCCATGGAGGCGTTTGCCGCTGCGGAGCAGCTCAATTACCGTCCGACGATTTATACCTTCCCCCCAGCCCGCCGTGGCAGCGCCGATAATTACGCACGCCTGAGCGCAGAGAAGATCGGAAGAATGCTTGCCGCAAAAGAGGTTGCGGGCAAGTCTCCGGAGCACATCAAGCAGTTTTTGCAAGAGCTGGAATACGTCGCTGCCCCGCAGAAACCTGCTGCCGAAGGCGAACCGCTGCACTGTTTTGCGGGAAAATCGCAGTTTTGGGTTGCATGGAACGGAAAAATGACCCCCTGCGGAATGCTGAACTGTCCGCAAAGCGACCCGTTTGCAGCGAGCTTCCGCGAGGCGTGGGAGGAGATTAAGGCAGAAACTGCAAAAATTCGCCTCTGCCCCGATTGCGTCTCCTGCGCGCACCGTAAGTTCTGCGCCACCTGCGCGGCGGTAAATCACGCCGAGACCGGAAGCTTTTCCGGCAAACCCGAATACATGTGCCGCATGACCCAAACCTTTGTTGAGTCCCTCCGCGCAGCAATAGAATAAAAATTGCGCTCCCTTTATGAGACAGGCTCATAAAGGGAGCGCAATTCTGAAGGGCGGGGACATGTCCCCGCCGACCGCGAAGCGGCAGACAGTAGGTATGAACAAGTTTGTACGTACTTGGTAGTTCCTACACGCAGCGGGGACATGTCCCCGCCCTACAAGGGTGCAGCGATTTTTTGGGGTACAGCAAGAGATTGCCACGTCGCTGCGCTCCTCGCAATGACACGGTTACGCTACCCTCATTTGTCATTGCGAGGCGTTTGCGTTGTGGCATTGACACGGTTAGGGTTCCCCATTTGTCATTGCGAGCCGAGGAACGAGGCGTGGCAATCTCGTGCAGGAACTTACTCAATTTTATCCGATCAAATCATAGAGCCGGAGCAGTACGGTTGCGGCTTCAGCTCGCGTTGAGGTTGCTTTCGGGGCAAAGCAGTTATTTCCCTGCCCTTTGATCAAGCCGCAGGCGGACATACGCGCAACACTGTCCTTCGCCCAGTCGGAAATGCTGCCTGCATCCGCGAAGGTCATCGGCGTTCCATCCGTTTTCACTTCGAGCAGCGTCAGCAGTCGGTCGAGAATCGCGCACATTTCCTCTCTCGAAATGCTGCGCTCCGGTCGGAAGGATCCGTCCTCATAGCCGAGAACAACGCCGTTTTCAGACGCCCATATTGCCGCGTCTGTGTACCATTGTCCGGCAGGAACGTCGGAAAAGGACGCCGTTCCCTTGAGCGACACATCCATTTCCTTTTCCTTTACCAAGCGATACAGCGTCGTGACGAACATCGCGCGGGTCAAACCGTTCTCCGGATCAAAGCGGTAGGTTCCCGTCCCGTTGAAAATACCGAGCGCTACGGCAGTGTCAACGTTATGAAAATACCAGCTTGTATTCGGAACATCCCAGAAGAGATTTCCCTTTGCCGTTACATAGATTGTCTGCGTCGCAGTGCTGACATTCTCGCCGAGGGCGCAGAAGCGAAGCACGCCGTCATAGCAGGCAAACGGCGTCGTATCGCATAGGCTGCTCGTCGTCGGCTCGGTTCCGTCTGTCGTATAATATACATTCGCATTCTCGTTTTGGTTGGTAAAAACGAGTTTCCCGTCCTGCACACACACGGTCGGGTCGATTCCCAACGTATTCAGCTTTTTTGTGATCGTTTCGCTGCGGCTGCCGTTTAATTCATACGCGGCGCATGCCTGAAGCGTCGCTTCCGCCGGATAGGAAAACGGTTCTGTGTACCTCGTGCCGTAGAAGGCAGGCTCCGAGCCGTCCAAAGTATAATAGATTGCCGCCCCGGGATCTGCCGACAGCTTCACCTTCATCCTGCCGTCAATCAGTTCCGCGCTGACCGTCGGTGCGGAAACGGCTTCCGTCTGCGTTCCAGTCGGCTTGCAGGAAGAATAGCGCTCACCGTTTTGCGGCGTCACTCCCCTGCGGCGCAACAGCTCACTGACCGTCACGAATTCATAGCCCTCCGCCTTCAGCGTATCAATTGCCATCAGTGCGCCGTCAACCGTGGTAGAATAAATATCGTGGCAAAGAATGATCGCGCCGTCATACGCGTTGGAAACAATTCTGTCTCTGACGGTATACGCGTTGCGGTCACGCCAGTCCACCGGGTCGACCGACCAGAAAATTGCGGGGGCGTTCAGCATGGACAGAACACGGGAATTACAATCGCCGTAGGGCGTCCGGACATAATATGTAAAGTCCTGTTCGAGGACTTCGTTCAGGATATCCCTCGTGTGATCAATCTGCCATCGCACCTTTTCATCCGATTGCGTCGTCAGGGTCGGATGGTCGTAGCTGTGCTGGGCGACCTGATGACCTTCCTCATAAATGCGGCGCGTCGTCTTGTCATACTCTTCCGCGCGCATTCCGAGAATAAAAAAGGTTGCGTGCACATTCCGTTCGCCAAGCCCGTCAAGGAGGCGATTGGTATAAGGCCCCGGTCCGTCGTCAAAGGTCAGGGCAATCAGCTTCTTCTGCCCATTCGCTGCCGAAACCGTCGTCGGCAGGAGAGTCAGCAGGCAGCACAGCGTCAGACTCAGGGCAATCCATTTCTTCAGCTTCTTCATCTGTGATTCCTCCATTCTCTTTCTCTTTCAGAGGGAGGCGTCCGTCATGCGTGAGCTTCAGCGCCGCCGTCTGCATGCCGTAAACCTCTTGTGTTGTCATATTCTCCGCCCATGCGGGAAATTTCAGTGCCTCCTGCGGCGGAAGCGCCAGTTCGATTGCATCGGCGTCCTTGCAGATAAATGCCTCTGCGACGGAGATTCCTTCCAGTGCGCCGCACCATGGCAGCCACGATCCGCGCGGGTGTCTGACCGCGAGGGCAGCTTCCGCCCCGTCAGGCAGATGACTGCGCGGAATTCTTGCCTCCAGCATTCCTTTTTTATCGGGAATCCCAAGATATTCCACATTCCACTGTTGTAAGACGAAAATACGGCGAAGTTGTTCCCTGTCCGAACTGATGCTGCAAACAAATTTCCAAAACAACCCGTCTTGTTCCATCGTCAGCGAGCCGATCCGCTCGCCGTGTTCCGTAATTGCCAGTTCCATAGCAGAATCCCTCCCGCACAGTCTATGCGAGAGGGATCGTCCGTTATGCCTTCGGCAGTCCGAAACTGACTGCGATTGCATTATCCACGCGATTCATCATGCTTTCATCCAACCGTCCCATGTGCTCGCGCAGACGCCGCTTGTCAATCGTGCGGATCTGTTCGAGCAGTACTACGGAGTCCTTGCTCAGACCGACACTTCCGCCCGTCAGCTCGATATGGGTCGGGAGCTTCGCTTTGTTGGTCTGACTGGTGATCGCCGCAGCTATGACAGTGGGAGAATGCTTATTGCCCGTGTCGTTCTGCACGATGAGGACGGGTCTTGTGCCGCCCTGCTCGCTGCCTACCACGGGACTGAGGTCTGCGTAGAAAATGTCGCCCCTCTTTACGGTTGTATCCATTTGCTTCACGCTCCGTAATTCGTCTCCGCGGCCGCATAGACCTCTATGTAACCGCGGTATCCTTATTCTCCCACGCAGAAGCAAAATTTATTCAGCGGAACTCCGCTTCATTCTATGTCGGCTCAAACAATATATTGCAGGATCTCCGTCTCATTTTCTCCGTCAAGATAAATGCGAGGGATACGCTTATTGATGCCGCAAAGGATTTCATACGGGATCGTGTTCAGGCGGCAGGAGAGGCTGTCCACCTCAATGGTATCGTCCCCGTCCGTGCCGAAGATCGTTACGGTATCCCCAACCTGCGCCTCGGGCACGCGCGAAATATCAACCATGCACATATCCATGCAGATGCGTCCGATCTGCGGCACGCGCTTGCCGTGCAGCAGGAAGGAGATATTGTTGGAAAAGCTTCTGGAAAGCCCGTCCGCGTAGCCGATGCCCACCACGGCAATCCGCTCCGGTTCTTCCGTCGTGTAGGTTCTGCCGTAGCTGACGGTGATATTCGGCTCAAAATCGCGAATCTGGAAAATTGTCGAGCGAAGCTGCATCACCGGCTTCAGGTCGATTTTTCCCCGCAAATCAGGAGACGGCAGCACGCCGTAGGTCGCGATCCCCGGGCGGATCATGTCAAGAGCATATTCGGGATAGAGCACGCTTGCGCCGCTGTTGCAGCAGTGGCGAATCTGCGGCTCGATGCCGACGCCCTTCAGTGCCGAAAGCATCTGGCGGAAGCGCTCAAATTGCGTGCGCGTAAAGTTTTCGTCCGCACCGTCAACGGAGTCCGCAACGGGGAAATGTGTAAAGATGCCCTCAATCAGCAAGTGCTTCATCATGGCGACCTCTTGCAGCTCCGCCACCGTGCGTTCGCAATTGTAGGCAAAAAAGCCGAGGCGCGACATGCCCGTGTCCAGCTTGATGTGCACGCGGATGCGCAGGGGGGTGCCCTCCAGCTTTTCATTCAGCATACGGGCATATTCAAGGCTGTGAATCTCCTGCCGCAGACCCATTTTCGCCAGATCCTCCGCATGCTCGGGCGGCGTATAGCCCAAAATGAGGATCGGACCCCGAATGCCGCCTCTGCGAAGCTGCACTGCTTCTTCAATATTGGAAACCGCGAGATATTCCGCGCCCAGCTCCGTCAGATAGCGGCTGATCGGCACTGCGCCGTGTCCGTAAGCATCCGCCTTCACCACGCCGAGGAAACGACACGAGGAAGGCAGTTTTTCCCGGAGCGCATGGTAGTTGTAGTTTAAATGATCGAGCGAAATATCCGCCCAAGTTCGCTTCAAGTAATTCATAATGTTCCTTCTGTCAATGAAAATGAAAATCCGAAATCGTCAGTCTGAGGATCCGTTGATTATTATAGCACATCTCGGCATAAATTGGAACCTCATTTTCAAACCAAGTGTCCACCACAAGCGTTTTTTCGTCATACCCTTTTTCGTAGGTCACGCGGCAAAGCCCCTCCTCATAGCCGGCTGCGGCAATATACTCCGAAGCCCAGCACTTCGCCGTCAGCGCGGGCGCCGCAGCGGGGACAACCTCACCGTTTGCAAGCAGTCCGAATTCCGCCGCCATACCGTCGTAGGTGATTTTTCCGCCGCTGTCAGAGACGGTCGCGGTAATGCCGGCAATCGTCTCAGGAGAAAGAAGCGTCAGCTTCGCCGTGCCGTCCATCGCGGTCTCGCAGGCAACCGTAAAGCGCTGCGTATACTCCCCGAAATCCGCCTCAATCTCCGCCTGAAAGCTGCATCCGTTCGCCTGCACCAAAGCAGCGCGGAATTCAATTGCCGGAGACACCGCGTTTTCCTCCCCGCCGCAGGCGCTCAGGCACAGCAGCAGGCAGAGGAAAGTGCAGAAAAAAGTTCGCCGCAAGGGTATCACTTCCCTATTTGAGTAGTCGCGGCAGCATGTGCAACAGATCGGAGGGCAGCAGACCGTATTCGCCCAGGTGCTCTGCACAGATGTCTGCGGACATCCCGTGCAGCCATGCGGCAGCGGCAGCCGCCTGCGTCGGCGGTAAGCCCTGCCCCAAAAGGGAGACGAGAATTCCCGCCAGCACATCGCCGCTGCCACCGGTTGCCAAGCCCGGATTGCCGCAGCGGTTGACATAGCAGCCGCCGTCTCCGCAGATCAGCGTGCGGTGCCCCTTGAGCAAAACGGTCGCGCCCGTCGTCTCGTGCAGGCTCCATGCTGCTTTGCGGCGATCCTCCGTCGGCATCCGCCCCATCAGGCGGGCATATTCGCCGTCATGGGGCGTCAAAACGACGGGACAAGCCGCGCCGCGCAATACATCTATATGCCCTTCCAGCGCGTTTATGCCATCGGCGTCCACAACGACCGGACAGACCGCCTCAGACAGCACTGCCTCCACAACGCGCCGAATCCCCTCGCCTCTCCCCAGTCCGCAACCAATCAGGCAGGCATCACAGATCTTTAAACGGCGCAGAATTTCCGGTATCGCCTGTTCCGATAGAATACCGTCCGCATCGGGCAGCGGGAAGACCATCGGTTCAAGCAGGTGCCCCGCAACAATCGCGTAGACCGCCTGCGGCACACCCGTAAACACCAGTCCCGCGCCCGTCCGCACCGCTGCCTTTGCCGCAAGCACGGGAGCGCCGGTATAACCAACCGCGCCGCATAAAAGCAGAATGCGCCCAAAGTCCCCCTTATGGGTATTCCTCGGTCTGCGCGGCAGCCATGCGCTGATCTCCGCGCCGCCGATTGCCTCCCATGCGCGATAGGTCTTAACCTTTGCCATTGTCTCTCCTCCTCGCTTTTCGTTGCTTCTGTCTATATTATAATGAAAAGCGAAAAATAGTCAAATCTTTGCTTGCATCTTTCCTGAATCTGTGTTAAAATCGGGAAGAATACGAAACAGCTATGATCGGGCTGTCGGCTGTCGTAACGCGGTTGCAGAGAGGGCGCGTCGCTGGAAAGCGCCTACCGCAGGCAGACTCGGCGTTCCCCCGTGAGCTTTCGGCTGAACGCGTCTGCCTGTAGGTCGAAACGGTTTACCCCGTTATCGGTTAGAGTGCGCCGTTTTACGCGGCGAATTGCGGGTGGTACCGCGGAAGCATGGTCTTTCGTCCCCTTTCGGGCGAAGGGCTTTTATTTTTTGTGATTTCACCAAAGAAGGAGAAACAATATGAGAGAAGAACTCGAAAGAATCAAACAGCAAGCGTTGGAGGCGATGCAGGCGGCGCAGGATATTGCAGCGCTGGACGCCGTGCGCGTGCGCGTACTCGGCAAGAAGGGCGAGCTGACCGCCGTGCTGAAGCAGATGGGCAAGCTCTCCGCCGAGGAGCGTCCCGTCATGGGGCAGCTTGCAAACACCGTCCGCGCCGAGTTGGAGGCGGAGCTGGAAACCCGCAAGACGGAGCTGGAGGCAAACGCCTTGGAAGCCCGTCTCGCAGCCGAGGCGGTCGACGTCACCATCCCCGGCAAGGAGCTCTCCATGGGACACCAGCACCCGATGAACAAGGTGCTGCAGGAGGTCAAGGAGATCTTTATCGGCATGGGCTATACCATTGTGGACGGTCCCGAGGTCGAGGAGGCAGCCTATAATTTCACCCGTCTCAACATCGAGGAGGGGCATCCCTCCCGCGACCGCTCCGACACCTTCTATTTTGACGATGACGACAGCGTCCTTCTGCGCACACAGACCAGCCCGATGCAGATCCGCGTGATGGAGAATCAGCAGCCGCCGATTCGCATTTTGGCGCCCGGTCGTGTTTTCCGTAAGGACGAGGCGGACGCTACGCACTCCCCCATGTTCCATCAAATCGAAGGTTTGGTCGTCGATGAGGGCATCACAATGGGCGACCTCAAGGGCGCGCTGGAGACCCTCATCAAGCGGCTCTACGGTGAGGACGCGGTCGTTCGTTTCCGCCCGCACCACTTCCCCTTCACCGAGCCGAGCTGCGAGGTCGATATGCAGTGCTTCAAGTGCCGCGGTACGGGCGAGGTCGCGGGTCAGGTCTGCTCCACCTGCCACGGTGAGGGCTGGATCGAGCTGCTCGGCGCAGGCATGGTGCATCCGAAGGTTTTGGAGGGCTGCGGCATCGACTCGAAAAAGTATTCCGGCTTTGCCTTCGGCATCGGTCTGGAGCGCATGGCAATGGGACGTCTGCGCTTTAACGACCTGCGCCTGATCTTCGATAACGACATCCGTTTCCTGTCGCAATTTTAAGGAGGTACAGCAATGAAACTGAACAGAAAATGGCTCAATGAGGACTTTGTTGACCTCTCGGATATTTCCGATAAGGAATTTGTGGAAACCCTGACCGTCGCCGGTCAAAAGGTCGAGACCTATGAGCGCATGGACGCGGAGATCAAAAATGTCGTTGTCGGCAAGGTCGTTTCCATCGTGCGCCACACCAATTCCGATCATATGTGGGTTTGTCAGGTCGATGTCGGCAAGGAAGAACCGGTGCAGATCGTCACCGGCGCGCAAAATGTCCACGAGGGCGACCTTGTCCCCGCCGCACTGCACAATTCCTACCTGCCCGGCGGCATTCACATCACAAAGGGTAAGCTGCGCGGTGAGGTTTCGAACGGCATGCTCTGCTCCATCAAGGAGCTTGGGCTGACCCTCAACGATGTTCCCTATGCTATCGAGGACGGCATTTGGATTTTGCAGGAGGACTGCAAGCCCGGCGACGATATCAACGACGTCATCGGTAACGACGACACAATTGTGGATTTTGAGATCACCAACAACCGCCCCGACTGCTACTCCATCATCGGTCTTGCCCGTGAAGCAGCTGCCGCGTTTGACCGCCCGATGCGCCATCATGAGCCGGTTGTCAAGGGCGGCGCCGCAGGGAATCTGACCGATCTGCTCGATGTGGAGGTTCCCGCCGACGATCTCTGCCGCCGCTACACCGCGCGTATGGTGCGCAATGTCAAAATCGCGCCGTCTCCCAAGTGGCTGCGCCAGCGTCTGCGCGCCAACGGCGTGCGCCCAATCAACAACATCGTCGATATCACAAACTATGTCATGCTCGAATACGGTCAGCCGATGCATGCTTTCGATTACCGCTATGTCGGCTCTGGCAAGATCGTCGTCCGCAGAAGCGAAGAGGGCGAAACACTGACCACCCTCGACGGCACCGTCCGTCCGCTCACGCCCGGTATGCTCGTCATTGCCGACGGCGAAAAGCCCATCGGCTTAGCCGGCATCATGGGCGGCGAAAACAGCGAGATCGTCACCGACACCGTGGACGTCGTTTTCGAGTCCGCCAACTTCAACGGCACCTCCATTCGACAGACTGCCCTTGCCCTCGGTATGCGCACGGAGGCGTCCGGTAAATTCGAAAAGAACATTGATCCCCTGCTGACCGTTCCCGCCGTCAACCGCGCTTGTGAGCTGGTGGAGCTGCTCGGCGCGGGCGAGGTCATGGACGGCATGATCGACGTTCTC
The DNA here is from genome assembly GCA_051867015.1 of Faecousia sp. GTDB lineage: Bacteria > Bacillota > Clostridia > Oscillospirales > Oscillospiraceae > JAZOXB01. Next base: position 22,342 of record JBJDYD010000184.1, read on the forward strand.
AATGAGATTCCGCAGCCGCGTACACTGCCCTTGGAGCCTGCACGCATCAACGCCCTGCTCGGCACGGATATTTCCGAAGCGGATATGGTAGAATATCTGCGCCGTCTCGAGATTCCCGTGGAAAACGGTACGATTCTCGTCCCCTCCTTCCGCCCCGACCTTGTGCAGACGGCGGATATCGCGGAGGAGGTTGCTCGACTCTACGGCTACAACGAGATCCCGACCACCGCATTCCGCAGCGCCACCGCAGAGGGCGGCTACACCGGCACCATGGTGCTGGAAAACCGTACCGGCGCGCTCTGCCGCAGCCTCGGCTACAGCGAGATTCTGACCTATTCCTTCGTCTCTCCGTCTTACTTTGACATGATTCGTCTGCCCGTCGATTCGCCGCTGCGTAGGGCAATGCGCATTCAGAATCCCTTGGGCGAGGACGCATCCATTATGCGCACGATCGCGCTTCCCTCCATGCTCTCCATCCTTGCCCGCAACAACGCTTACCATAACAGCGCGGTCAAGCTCTATGAGTTGGCAAAGGTCTACCTCCCGAAGGAGGGGCAGACACTCCCGGACGAGCCGAAGCACCTGCTGCTCGGCACCTATGGCGAGGGCGAGGACTTCTTCTCCCTCAAGGGCGAGATCGAGGCGATCCTAAAAGGAATGAACGTGCGTCCTGCCGCATATACTGCGGTAAAGGACAACCCCTCTTACCACCCCGGGCGCTGCGCAAAGCTCACCGTGGACGGCGTCGAGGTCGGCGTCTTCGGACAGGTGCATCCGCTCGTTGCGAAGAATTACGGCATTGACGCGGATATCTACGCCGCAGAGCTGGACTTCACCGCGCTTTCCTCTCTGCTCGCACCCGCAAGCACCTATGTTCCCCTGCCCAAATATCCCGCCGTCAGCCGTGATATCGCCGTCGTTTGCGACGAAGCGCTGACCGTCGCGGAATTGACCGCATGCATCCAAAAAGCGGGCGGCAAGCTGCTGCGTGAGGTGCGGCTGTTCGATATCTACCGCGGTAAGGGCATCGAAGACGGAAAGAAGAGTACAGCGTTCAGTCTGACCCTTCGCGCCGACGACCGCACCCTGACCGACGCGGACTCCGACAGTGTGATCACCGCCGTCCTCAAAGCCCTCGAAACCGAACTCGGTGCCAAGCTCCGCTAAAGCAGACCGCACCGGTGCAGGAACTACGACTCCGTATACGCTGCCCATCCATATCATTGCGAGGGTGCCCGCGCCCGTGGCAATCTTGTGCAGGAACTACGAAATGCGAACAAACATATAGCCGGAGATTGCCACGACCACTGCGCAGCCGTTCGCGAGGAACGAGCGTTACGGATGCGGCGTACCCCTTGCGGGTAGTGTGCGCACTGGTCTCGCAATGACAAGAGGGTTAGCTTATTATGTCATTGCGAGGAGCGCAGCGACGTGGCAATCCTGTGCAGGAACTACGAAATGCGAACAAACTTACAGCCGGAGATTGCCACGACCACTGCGCAGCCGTTCGCGAGGAACGAGCGTTACGG
>JBJDYD010000185.1:0-23793 GCA_051867015.1 Faecousia sp.
CACGCCGAGTCGTCGTGCCCTACGGACTACCTACAGTTTTAAGCGTTACAGGCTACTACGGGCGGCTGATAGCCGCCCCTACGAGAAATCTCATACCGGTGACGTAGGGGCGGATAGTATCCGCCCGCGTGCAAGCAGTTTTTTATTCTGTAAGTCCATCAGCCAAGCACAGTGATCCACCATCTACTATTTTCCAAAAAAGGAAGGTTTTCATTGAACTTATTATTTTTCCTCACTCCGAAATCCTCTTGCTCTTACCTATATGACGACTATACCCTCCGGCAGGCGCTGGAACGGATGGAACACTCCGGCTATACCGCGCTGCCCATTCTCAGCCGCAGCGGCGAATACTGCGGCACGCTCACCGAGGGTGACCTCCTCTGGGCGGTCAAGAACCTCTGCTGCATGGATCTGCGCGATACTGAGGAGCACGGCATTATGTCCATCACCCACCGCAGAGATAATCTGCCCGTGTCCGTCTCGACGGATATGCAGGAGCTGCTCTTAAAGGCGACCGACCAAAACTTCGTGCCCGTGGTGGATGACAAGGGCGCGTTTATCGGCATCGTCACGCGCCGCGCCATCATGCGCTACTGCTTGGAGCAGTACATCGCGCCGCAGCTTGCGGAGGCGCGGTGATGGAGCTGACCTGTATCAGTCAAAGAGACGCGAAGCTCCTGTCGATCCTTCGGCGGGAGCTTGCGCTGTCGTCGGGACTTGTCAAGCGTCTGAAATATCGCGGTGCCTTCACCGTCAACGGCGAGCTTGCCCATACGGATCACCCCGTAAAGATCGGCGATACCGTGCGCGTCCGGCTCGACGAGGACACGCCCGACTACCCCGCAGAGGAGGGCGAATTACATATTTTATATGAGGACGAAGCCCTGATTGCCGTGGACAAGCCCGCAGGAATGCTCGTGCATCCGTCCTTCTCCCGCAACACGGGCACGCTTGCCAACCGTCTGCTGGGCTACTATCAAAAAACAGGGCAGCCCTGCGCCGTCCACCCCGTGAGCCGTCTCGACCGCGATACCTTTGGCGTTGTTCTTTTGGCAAAAAACGCCCACATCCACGCCAAGCTCTGCGCCATGTCCAAAAGCGGCGCCATCGAAAAGACCTACCGCGCCCTTGTCTTCGGCTGTCCGAGGGAATCCGAGGGCTTGATCGACGCACCCATCGCAAGGGTCAGCGAAACGAGTCTGCTCCGCTGCATCCGCGAAGACGGAAAGCCCGCCCGTTCGCGCTACCGCGTCCTTGCCTCGGCGGAGGGCGAGAGTCTTTTGGAGCTGCAGCCCTTGACCGGCAGGACGCACCAGCTTCGCCTGCACTGCGCCTACCTCGGCTGCCCCATTTTGGGCGACCCGCAGTACGGCACGGAGGCGTCCCGGGCATTCTCCCACGGGCGCGGACTTTTTTCTCAGCAGCTCTGCGCCGCTTCCTTGCGGTTTTGCCACCCGATCAGCGAAAAAAACGTGGAAATTCGCTCCGATTTTGCGCGGAGACTTGATTTTCTCTCCCCTGCGGATATATAATAGATGGGAAAAATCGGGCATTCGCCCGAAATTTAGGAGGAACATCATGTTTGATCGTCTCATTGAAAAATTAAAGGAAACCCCGCGTAAGATCGTCTTCACCGAGGGTCACGACGCGCGTATTTTGGAAGCTGCCGCCCGCCTGAAGAAGGAAGGCTTCCTGACCCCGATCCTCGTGGGCAATGTCGAGGTCGTCACGGGCAAGGCAAAGGAATGCGGCTTTGACATTGAGGGTCTGGAAATCCTCGACCCCGCGACCTATCCCGAGATGGACAAGATGGTCGAGACAATGGTCGCCCTGCGCAAGGGCAAGATGACCGAGGAGCAGTGCCGCGACGCGCTCTCCAAGGGCAACTATTTCGGCACCATGCTCGTCAAGATGGGCTATGCCGACTCCCTGCTGGGCGGCGCAACCTACTCCACCGCCGACACCGTCCGTCCCGCCCTCCAGCTCGTTAAGACCAAGCCCGGTGCGCACCTCGTCTCGTCCTGCTTCATTCTCGTCCGCGGCGAGGAGAAGCTCGCCATGGGTGACTGCGCCATCAACATTTCCTATGAAGACACCCTTGACAAAGAGGGCAATGTCGTCGTATCGGCTGCGGACAAGCTGGCGGAGGTCGCCATCGAGGTCGCGAATTGCGCCAAGCTCTTCGGCATCGACCCGAAGGTTGCCATGCTGAGCTTCTCCACCAAGGGTTCCGGCAAGGGCGGCACGGTCAGCCTCTCGCAGGCGGCGACCGCAAAGGCAAAGGAAATGGCGCCCGATCTCGCGCTCGACGGCGAGATGCAGTTTGACGCGGCAGTCTCCCCCGTCGTCGGTCAGCTCAAGTTCCCCGGCTCCCCCGTTGCGGGCTATGCCAATACCTTTGTGTTCCCGTGCATCGAGGCGGGCAACATCGGCTATAAGATCGCGCAGCGGCTCGGCGGCTACGAGGCCTACGGTCCTATTCTGCTCGGTCTGAACGCCCCGATCAACGACCTCTCCCGCGGCTGCAACGCCGACGAGGTCTACAAAATGGCAATCATCACCGCCGCACAGGCGTAAACCTCCAAAGCGCTGCCGAACACGCCGTTCGGCGGCGTTTCCTATATCCCCGCCCTACAGCCGTTGAACGCACCCTCGCCGTAGGGCACGACGACTCGGCGTGCCGGTGCAGGAACTACTGGCTGCGTACAAGTTAACAACCGGAGATTGCCACGTCGCTGCGCTCCTCGCAATGACAAAAAAGGCTACCCTCTGTGTCATTGCGAGGGCGCCTGCGCCCGTGGTAGCGCAGCCGTTCGCGACGAAGGAGCGTTACGGATGCGGCATACCCCCTGCGGGTGCAATCTCGTGCAGGAACGACCGACTGCATGCAAAAAATGTGTCAAGGAACCCGTCCCCCTGACACAGAAAACTGCCGCCGAACCCCGAGTGGGGTTCGGCGGTGTTTTTTAGGTTATGGGGTTACGAAAGCGCCTTTTCAGGGTTCTTCCGTTTTGGCAGGAACGATTGCAAGACCGTTCATGTCGATGCCGTCGCCGAGGATATCGACGCGCTCGACCGTGCCGTCCATCGCCAACGTGTAGATGCTGCTCGCCGCGTCGGTGATGTAGAACAGACCGATGGAGCTGTCATACGCCATCTCGGTCTTGCCCGGAACGACGCTCAGGTCAATATTTGTGGCAAGGGTCGTGCCGCTGCCCAAATACTTATCCGTCTTGCCCAACGCAACGGGACCCCAGTCGTTGCCCACATAATAGACATTGCCTTCCTCGTCGCAGGAGACGGCGCTGAGGGTCATCATGGTGTACAGGTAGCCGGACATGCTGTTATAGCTGCCGTCCATCTTGGAGACATCCTTGTACTGGTACAGATAGAAGCCGCCGACGCCGTAGAGCAGGTCGTTGACCGGATCATAAGCGATGTCCTGAATGCCGGTCCATGCTTCCAGAATGCCCAAGTAGCTCGTCTGCTTGGTGAGCAGGTCGAAGCGGTAGAGACGGAAGGTGAAGTTGTCGTCGATGACATAGTACATACAGCCGTCGCCCATGGCAGCGCCCTTGATGTTGGAGCCGCCGGAGAGTACCGCGACCTCTTCCACCGTCTGCGCAGGCAGCGCGGGGTTGAAGCTGTAGAGGCGGTCCTTCTCGGCAGAGACCGTGTACGCCAGCGACTGCGCGCCGGAAACATCCACGACGGTGATCTCGCAGGTTGCGCTGACGGAAGGCGTCTCCACACTGGTGACAGTGATGGTTGCCTTGCCCGCTGCAACGCCGGTGACAACACCGTTTTCGACCGTTGCGACGGTCTCATCGGAGGATTCCCAAACAACCGCGGCGTTCTCCGCGTTGCTCGGACGCACCGCTGCGGTGATCGTCGTGCTGCCGCCGATGGCGACACGGCCCGCGCTCTTGTTGAGCAGGACGCCGTTGACCTTGGAGACAGGCACATCCTCCGCTGCGGGGATCGCGGCGAGCATACCCAGTGTCGCGTCGCCTTCCTTGATGGTGCTGCCCGCACGGGTCTCGACGCACAGCTTGCCGAGGTTCAGCAGGCTCATGTCGTCGAGTACAATCATGTAGACGCCGGAGTTTTCGACGCCCATGTACTGATCGTCGCTCGTGGCGTTCAGATACAGACGGTTGGTAGCGTAGTCATAGGTCATCGCGGGATTGTACTGCTGCGTGCCGTAGTAGACCGTGCCGGTGTAGGCGCGTGCGCCGGGCAGATCGAGCACCTTGGTGCATTCGCCCGTGGTCTTGTCCACGGTGTACAGCGCGGCATCCGTATAGGTGTTCGGAGAACCGGCGGCGTAGAGCGTGCCGTTCTTGTCCGCAGCCAGTGCGAATACGGACGCGTTCAGGTCCGCGACCTTCGTCAGCGCACCGTTGTCCATGTTGACCGTCCACAGAGCGCCCATAACGCCGTAAGCGTCGCGGGACAGAGCGTACATGGTGCCGGTGTTCCAATCCACCGCCATGCCGGTGACCTGCTGCGTGTCGTGATTCAGACCGTCCATGCCGAGCTGGACATAGTTGTTGGTGTTCTCCGCGTCGATGCGCAGGAAGCGGCCGTTCTCGTTATAGCCGTAGAAGTAGCCGTCATAGTAGCAGCCGACACGCAGAGAGTAGATGTTGATGGAGGTGTTGCCGAGGGTTGCATGGCGCACGTCATAGTCGTTGACATTAAGCCAGAAGTCATAGTAGCTGCTGCCGCCGTCATCGGAGGTCAGGAAGGCGCGCATTTCGCCCGCTGCCGCATAGACGGTGACCTTGATGGAATCGGTGAACGGCCCGCCGTAGGTCGCCTCATCCTTGTTGGTGATGGAGACGGTGACGGTCGCCTCACCGACGCCGGTGTAGGTCAGCACGCCGAAGCGGTCAACCTTGACAACATTCTCATCCGAGCTGGTCCATGTGCGGGTGCGCACGGTGGGACGGGCAGGCTCGGTGACGGTGTTGAGCTGCGCGGTGCCGCCGACCAGACCGCTGATGCTGTCGCCGTTGGTAATGTCAATGCTTTCCACCGGAATCTGCTTGGTCTCCGGCTCTTCGTCGGGGATGGCAAACATGACGGTCTGCTCAACGCCCGCCTTGCTGGAGACATCGCCCATGTCCATGATATTGGCATTCAGGCGGGTCTCGTCCCACGGATTCTGTTCCAGACGGACAAGGTAGAACGGGGACGCCTTCGAGCTCATGCAGGGATTCCAGTAGATGCTGCCGGTGTTGTAATCGTAGGTCATGGCGGCATAGTACCAGGTGTTGTCGCCGGTGCTGCCGATCTGCGTCGTTGCGAGGGTGTCGGGATCAACGGTATAGAGGCTGCCGAACATACTCGATACCACGATGGTGCCGTCTGCGGTGACGCACATCGCGGGAGCAATCGCGCCGTTGCCGATCTCGCCGGTAAACGCGCCGAGGGAATCAATGTCGCCGGTGTCAAGATCAATGATGGCAAGACCGCCGTTGGTCAGATCGACCGCGTACATACGTCCGGTGTTGTAATCAAAGCCCATGTTGCCCAGCTCGATGCCGACGGTATAGCCGACGACCTCGGGTGCGTCGAAGGTAGTCTCTTCCGGCGTTGCGCCCTTGTTGACCTTGCTCTTGTAGAGGACGGTTGCATTGCCGAGTGCGCCGGTGCCGTCGTCGCGGGCTTCCATGGTGACAAGATAGACATAGCCGTTGTAGTATGCGCCGCCCTGCCACAGTGCCGGCGTGGTGCTCGTCTCGCCGGTGAAGGGATCGCTCACAGTCAGGTTCTGCTTGCCGAGCTGTGTGACCTTGTTCGGCGTCTGATCGGAGTAGGTGACCCATGTGAAGCGGTTGTCCGCGTTGGCAAAGTCCTCGATGATGTAGCTGTAAAGCGCTTCCTCGGAGGGAACGACCGTGATCGTGCAGCTTGTCGTGCGTTCCGTCCACGCGCCGGAATAGGTGTAGGTCTCGGGGTCATATTCGCCTGCCCACTTATCCCAAACCTGTGCCTTGGCACTGATCGTGACCTCGCCCTCCTGCTTTGCGGTGACGAAGCCGTACTCGTCCACGGTCGCAAGCGTCTCGTCGCTCGAGCTCCATGTCACGGCGGTCGGGTCGCAGTTCCACGGCTTCCAGTTGATGTTCATGCGCTTGGTCTGACCCTCGACCATCAGCATCTCATAGGGATTCATGGAGAAGCTCTCCGGCTTCGCGCCCATGGTAAACAGGTCGGATTCGAGCTTGTTCGGAACGAACAGACAGGTCTGACCGCCCGCGCCGTAGGTGCCGACCTCGGTGCCCTTGCCGGTTTCAAGGTCAAGGGTGTAGGTGACGTTGATGTTCTTGTAGTAATAGCCCGCCGGAGTCTGGCTGTGGGCGTACCAGTACATCGTGCCGGTGTTGTGGTCATAGCCCATGGACTGAATGACGTTGACACCGGAATAGTCCAGCACATCGGCAAAGCCGGTGGCGCCGATGTAGGTGCAGTCGACAACATTGTCGCCCACGGTGTCGTCCCAGCGGCTTTCGGGGTTGATGGAGTACAGGTCGGCGTTGGAGTCGATGCCGTAGAGCTGACCGTCGGTGGTGCAGCCCAGCGTCAGCAGCTCCGCGCCCTCGGGCAGACCCACGATGCGCGCCTGAGCGTCCACATAGAAGTCGCCGCTCCACTTGGAGATCCAGACGCGGAACAGGGCATTGTAGCCGTTGTCCTTGCCGTCGCCGTCGTCATCGCCGCCGTACTTCCAGCCGGTCGCCAGCAGGCTGTCCGTGCCTGCGCAGCTGCCCCACTGGTCATAGATCTTGCTGACGGTGTCGGTATAGTCCAGCGCCATGTCATAGAATACCCAGTAGCCATAATCGCCAACCTTGCCGTTCTGCTCCACCAGCGTCTGCGCGCCCCAATAGGTGCCGGACGGGGTGACCAGCTCCAGGTTGCCGTTGACGGCGTTCTGCGCGATCAGGTAGCCGTTGACGAATTCCGCCGCGTAGTAGCGGTTGGAGGAGTCGAAGGTCTCGTTGCGGTAGTCGGTGAAGTCCGACTTCTTCGCACTGAACCAGCCTGCCTCGACCGCCGCGAGGTCAAAGGTTTCGCAGCCGTACAGACGGTCGCTGCTCAGCTCGACGGGAGCGGGCTTGACATCGTTCTGCGCGCCGAGGTTCAGGATAACATCATATTCCGTCTCGTTGCAGGCATAGTCCGCCAGAACAAGGGTGAACTCGTTGCCGAAGCCGGTGATGTCGAACTTCTGCTTGAAGGTGGTACCCGGCTCGTGATCGACCTCAAACTTACCCATGATGATGCCGGTGTCGCTGAGGAACAGCACAGCGGCGACATGCTGGTTCTCGGTGATCTCCAGCTCAAGGTAGGTGCGGTCGCCTTCGGTGCTCAGCGCATTTTGCAGATCGTCCGCGTTTTCGAGCTTCGGTGCATTGAGGTCAAGCGTGACTTCAAAGGTACGGCTGTCATCGACGATATCGTCGCCGTCATCGAGCCATGCCTCCATCTTGTAAACGACACGGGTGCCGTCGGGCAGCTTCTGCGCCTCGTCGCCCTCGCCGACCATGCCGTCCCACAGCTCGCCGTAGTCCGCAAGGAAGAACGCGGGAATGATCATGCCGTAGTTGGCGTTGTAGTAGGACTTGGTGATGTTTTCGCCGTCAATGTAGAAGTACTCCTCGCCGGTTTCCTTGTCGGTCACGGTGAAGGCAAGCTTCTTGGCATTGCGGAACATACCGATGTCGATCTCCGCCAGCGGATTTGCGTAGGAGAACGCGTTGTACTCGTCGCCGGACTTGCCCGCGCGGATGTACGGGTTGGTGCCGAGCTGGGAGTAGTTGGTGTAGACATAGAAGTCATACAGGGAGCCGTTGTCGTCGAAGACAGGTGCATCCGACCAGTCGCCGTAGAAGCCGACCATCGGCATGGTGAGCGTCGGGTTCTCGCCGTTCTCGGCATCGGCATAGAGGTAGCCCTCGACATAGATGCCGTTCGGGAACTGATCGAGATATGCCTTGTCCTCGTCCGTCAGCGTCAGGGTCGCAGTCAGCTCCACCGTCTCGCCCGCAGGAACGGCAACAATGTTGGTAGGAGCGGGGATCGCTTCCGTCAGATCAACGGCAACTTCCAGCTCCGCGCAGTAGTCGGTGATGACCTTTGCGTCGGCTGCGTCCACCGCGCCGTCGCCGTTGACATCGAGATAAGCATAGTGGACATTGCTCTCGTCGAGCGCTGCCGTGCCGTCAACATGGCGCAGCAGGACGCGGGCATCCGCCGTGGTGATTGCGCCGTCGTCGTTGAAGTCGTACTTCAGACCGAGTTCGATATTGCTCTGTACCTCGACCTCCGCTGCAAGGGCATAAGGCGAGTTGTCGATGAACTGCATTCCGCCCGCCTCATAGATGGCTTCGGTCAGGACGGAGCTGCGGAAGGTGTAGGACTGTTCCTCGTCGGAGAGGTTCGCAATGTTGAAGCGGAAGGTGTACTCGCCCGTCTTTGCGGGGTCGTCGCCGAACTCCACCTTGGGTCTGCCCTCGGTCGCATCCGGATTGGACAGAAGCGCGGGAGTAGTGGTCGCGCTGACCAGGTTGGCAAGACCTGCGCCCTGCGCTCTCGGGGAGTATTCCAGTCCCTCGGCAACCTCCAGCGGTGTTGCGGTGCTCATCAGCAGGTCGGCAGCAACCTCGCGCTGCTCTGCGCCGGTCAGCTCCGGATAGTTCTTATCAAGATACTCGATCAGAACCGCCATTGCGCCGGTGATCTGCGGCGTCGCCATCGAGGTGCCGCTCATGGTTCCGTAGTAAGAACCGGAGATCGCGGGATCGACGCAGGAATAGATGCTGCCGCCCACGCCCGTGATCTCGGGCTTGAGCTTCAGGTCGGGGGTGACGCCCCAGGAGGAGAAGTCGCTGATCGTGCGGTCAAGCTTAAACTCCTTCGTGGTGCCGTCGCAGACGGTCAGGCTGCCGATGCCGTCTTCGCCTGCCTGCTCGATCATATACGCGCCTGCCTTCTTCGAAACGGAGACGCAGGGAATGTTGTCGCCGCCGTCATTGATCTGCATATTGAGCAGACCGGAGGCATTGTTGTAGATGACGCAGGCGATTGCGCCGTGACTCTGCGCGATGGACTGCTTCTCGGGGAAGGAGCTGCTGCCGCGGGAAATGAGCGCAATCTTGCCCTCCACATCCAGCTCCGCATAATCCTCCTCCGCGCCGAAGTTCGGCACGACAACATACTCCGCGGTCTTGCCGAGGAAGCTGTTGATGAAGATCGTGTCAGCGCTTCTCGCGGTATCGGTGTAGCCGATGTCCTCACCGCCGACGGTGAAGTAGAGCTGGGTCGCGCCGTCGTTGTCGGCAGAAGCAACTGCCAGCGCAGCGGAGTAGCTCGCAGGCGTGCCCATCAGACCGATGTCCGGATCGGTGACGAGGTTTCTGTTCAGACCCCAGTTGTTGTTGTAGGCATTGTTGGTGTCGTTGCCGGCGGCAATCAGGAGCTGAATGTCCGATTCTTGGAAGAGCTGCATGGTCGCAAGCATATCCTGGTCGGCATCGGTGAAGCCCGCCGCGGAGCCGAGGGACAGGTTAACGCTGTCCACCTCCAAGCGGACGCAGTCCTCCATGGCTGCCATGATGGTGTCCCATCCGGCGCCGCCGCCCTGCTCAAAGACCTGCATGACAACGATCTGTGCGTCGGGCGCAACGCCGATGACGGTGGAATCCTCCGTCTTGTTCGCCGCCGCGATACCGGCAACGTGGGTGCCGTGGTCGCTGCCTGCGAAGGTGTTGCTCACGTCAAAGCTGCCGTTGACATAGTTGAACACATAGGGAAGCTTGGTGTTGTAGTAGGATTTGTTGAGCTGACCGGTAATCTGGCTGGCGTTCAGCGTGTCCCAAATCTCCTCCACGCTCTCGCGGGTGATCGGGTCCTCCAGCTTGTCCTCAGACAGCGCGCCGAAGCTCGGGTGGGTGACCAAAATGCCGGTGTCCAGGATGGCGATGCGCATGCCCTTGCCGGTGTAGCCGGTTTCGTTGAGAACATTCGCGCCGATCATCGTCGAGGCGTTGCTCGTCAGCGGGCTGACATTGCTGCCTAAGGAATCCTCCGGCAGAGAGAAGGTCGGCGCGACATAGACGCTCTTAACGCCGTTGACGGCTTCCAGCGCCGCCTTGTTGCCGAACGCGGTGCGCACGGAGAAACCGGTGGTGGCAATGGTGTAGGTGTAGCCGATCTCATAAGCGGTTTCGCTCTTGAGCGCAGTCTTAACGCTGCCCTTGACCGCATTCAAGGTCTGGAGCTGTCGGCTCTGACGCTTGGCAACCGCGCCGGTCTGCGCCGCGATGTCGCCGACGGAGAATTCCGCCAGCAGCGGCGTTTCCTCCACGACCACGATAAAGGTGACTTCATCGTCTGCACTGTAGAGCTGCGCGGCTTCGGTTTCGGAGAAGCGGGTCGTCTCGGACGGCTCAAACTTCGTCAATTCGGTCTCCTCGGCAGGCTCCGCCGTCTCGCTCTGTGCGGGAACAAAGCCGGAGTCCTCGTTCGAGGAACTGTTCTGTACGGGAAGGGACATCGGTCCCGTGGTGTCGATTGCTTCGACGGGTGCGGTCTCAAAGGCAAATCCGCTCTCTGCGGCAAAGGCTGTGGGGAGGCAGCCGATGACCATGATCGCTGCAAGAAGCAGGGAAAGAATTCTTTTCTTCATCATTATGTACCTGCCTTCCTCAGTCATTTCCGCTCAACAGGCGGTAGATCACGAGCGCAAACTGCTCGCGCGTCGCGGTTCCCTGCGGCGTGAGGGTAGTGGCGCTGGTTCCCTTGATCACGTCATTGGCGATTGCCCAGCGGAACGCTTCAATGGCGTAGCTCTGGATCTGAGAAGCGTCCGTGTAGCCGCGCAGCGAACCGTCCGCCTTACCTGCGTTGCCGTTGAACTTTGCGTAGCGGTACAGGAAGGTGACGAGCTGCTCACGGGTCAGCTTCGCGTCGGGCGCAAATATATCGCCGCCCATGCCGTAGGTGATTTCGTTCTCCGTTGCCCAAATGACCGCGTCATAGTACCATGCGCCCTTCTCCACGTCCTTGAAGCGGCACTTGGCGCTCTGCACGGGAGAGCCGGACATGCGGTAGAGCACGGTGACAAGCATCGCACGGCTCATCTCCAGCTTGGGCGCAAACTCGCTGTCGGATACGCCGATCATATAGGCGTTCTCCACAACGAAGTCGATCGCAGCGTGCGTCTCACCCGTATAGGAAAGGTCGGTGTACTTGGCAGTCGGGCAGTCCTTGCCGCCGTCGCACTCGCCGGAGTACACGGCAGTCAGGGTCATCGCCTTAATGACCTTCAGCTTAGAGATGGCGTCGGTTCTGTAGACCTTGCCGTCCTCGTCCTCCCAGCCGCTCAGGGTGAAGCCGCTGTACGGGATGACCTCGGGAACCTTGTCCAGAAGCTGTGTGCCGTCGGGAACCTCTACGAGCAGCGTGGTCTTACCGTCGGCAAAAACGCCGTGACTGCCCGCTTGGAATACCACCGCATGACCGACGGGCGTCAGGATCTCCGTCTTGACCTCGTCGGCGGGCTTTTCCTCCGTACCGGTGATATAGCCGTCCGTAATGGCAAGCGTCGCGTTGCCCGCCGCAGCTGCAGTAAAGCGCAGAGTGAACAGCGTGTCTGCAGCCGCAGCGGTGGGCGCGGCAAAGGCAAGAATGACCTTACCCGCCGTGTCGCTGTTGACGGACAGGACGACCTTGGCAGGGTCGCTCCACGCCGTACCGATCTGCGCGTCGACGTAGGTCAGCTTCTCGGCATCATAGCTGATCACCAGCTTGCCGTCCGCGACCGTGTCCGCCTCGGCAGCCTGAAGCGCAACCTCAACGGTCGAGTCTGCCGGAACGGTTTCGGGCACGCTCAGGCAGACGGGTGACTCGCCTTCGGCAGCGAACGCGGGAACGGTGCAGCCGAGCACCATGACCGCGGCAAGCGCCAAAACGAGCCATCGTTTGATTCGTTTCATGTTTGACCTCCTTATTTCTTTTTTGGCAGTTGTGAAAAATGAATATTCTCACAATTTCACACGCTGTGCAGTACAAAATTCCCCAAATCTTTTTCCCGCACGGTGTCTGCCAAATAATAGTAGAGTATACTGAATATATCACAGAATTTCAAGCTCATTTCACATATTTTCTCTTTTTTTTGGCAAATTTTTTATAAAAACATGCCCTCTCGCGGTTTGAAGCGAGAGGGCATTGTAAGCGTTTTCAATATTTGTCCCGTTATATCCGCCGGAAACGGATGTTTGTCCACAATTTACGGATGCTCTTCCAGCCAGCGCAGCGCGCTGAAAGCGTACACCGCCGCGCCGACGGAGAGGACGCTCTCGTCGAACTTGACCAGCGGATGATGCTGCGGATAGCGGTAGCCCCGCTCCGGCTGTCCGCTTGCCAGCGCGAGCATGACGGAGGGAACCTGCTGGCTGACATAGGCAAAATCCTCCGAGCCGGCGCTTTTCGACGAGGTTCCGCCGCCCGCCGCGTTCAGCTCCGCAACGGAAAAGGCTCTGCCCGTGCCCAAAAGCTCCTTGACATACTTTTCCGCGCACTGCGAAAGCGCGGCGTCATTGCGCAGGGTCGGGCAGCCCGTGCCGAAGCGCACGCTTGCCTCCGCACGAAACGTCTTTGCCGTACCCTCCGCAATTTCGGTCAGCCGCTTTTTCACAAACGAGCGCGTCTCCTCGTCAAAGGTGCGCAGACTGCCGCCCATGACGGCGGTGTCGGGGATCGCGTTTGCCGCCGTGCCCGCGTGCAGCGTGCCGACGGTCAGCACGGCGCGGTCCTCCATTGCCAGCTCACGGGCGTGAATCTCCTGCAAGGCGAGCAGAATATGCGCCGCGGCGCTCAGGGGATCGACGCCGGTGTTCGGCATGGAGCCATGGCAGCCCTTGCCCTGTACCGTGATCTCGAAATAATCCGCCGCAGGCGCGCTCACCCCGGGCGCGGAGACAACCACCGACCCCGCGGGCAGCGGCATCCCCGCCATTACATGGATCATCAGCGCCGCGTCGACCTTCGGATTTTCCAGCAGACCCGCCGTGAGCATATCCTTTGAGCCCTCAAAGGTCTCCTCCGAGGGCTGAAACATCAGCTTGACCGTTCCCGCAAGCTCCGCCTCATGTTCCTTTAGGAGTCTTGCCGCGCCGAGCAGCATCGCCGTGTGCATGTCATGCCCGCAGGCGTGCATATTGCCGTTTTGCGAGGCAAAAGGAACGTCCGCCTCCTCGCGAATGGGCAGGGCATCCATATCCGCCCGCAGCAGGAAGACCTTCCCCGCCTGCCTGCCGCCGATCTGCGCAACCAGCCCCGCCTTTCCGCAGGGCGTCGGCGTGAGTCCCATCGCCGTCAGCTCTTCCTTCACGAAAGCGACGGTATGCTCCAAGGCAAAGCCGACCTCGGCGTTCTGATGCAGACAGCGCCGCGCCTGCACGAGCGTCTGCTGCAATTTCTCCGCTTCCCGTAAAAACCGTTCCGCGTCCATGTCCTTCTCCTCCATAATTATATATTGTATTCTGTAAGGCAGGGACATATCCCCAACCCACACAAACACCAAGCAGTGAACCATTCCGGTGGCTCTGCTCGCTACCTCACAGTATAGTTTTCCGCGGAGAAAAAGTCAATATACCGTGTGAGGCACATCGTTCTGCCGAAAACGCGGTGCAACGTTTCCAACCCCGCAGGGGGGATGATCTTTTTCCCTTAAGATTGTGCAAAAAAGGTCGCTTTTTCTGAAATAAGCATTGACATCAGAGACCTTTATTGATAAAATCATATCGGTTAATTTGGGCATATTGCCCATTGGAAAGCGTGCCGTCCCCGGCGGGGCGGAAAGCGCTTTCATATAACGGTGCCTTTCGCATCGTGCATTTTTTGTGCCTCAAAACAAAACAGGAGGAATGAATCTACTATGAGCCAAGAACGCTACATCACAGTCGAACAGATGGAGGAAGCAACCGCCTCTCTTCTGGAAAACGGCAAGAAGGTCGGCGCGGACAGCTGGCAGCAGCGCGTGAAGAACCAGACGCCGCACTGCGGCTTCGGCGAAGCGGGCACCTGCTGCCGTATCTGCTCGATGGGTCCGTGCCGCATCACCCCGAAGGCGCCGAGAGGCATCTGCGGCTGCGATGTCCACGGCATCGTCGCCCGTAACTACCTGCGCTTCACCGCAGGCGGTGCCGCGACGCACTCCGACCACGGCCGTGAGATCTGCCACACCCTCTATCAGACCCGCGAGGGCGGCAACTACACCGTGAAGGATCCCGAAAAGCTGAAGCGCATCGCCACGGAATGGGGCATCGAGACCGAGGGCAAGGACATTTACGACCTTGCGCACGAGGTCGCCGAGACCGGTCTGATGGAATACGGCAAGCCCTTCGGCACGCAGCGCTTCCTGAAGCGCGCCCCGGAGCACACGCAGGAGCTGTGGGAAAAGGCGGAGATTGCCCCCCGCGCCATTGACCGTGAGGTTTCCCAGTCGCTGCACATGACCCACATGGGCTGCTCGTCTCTGCCCGAAGCGCTGATCCGTCAGTCCCTCCGCGCCGGTCTGTCCGACGGCTGGGGAGGTTCCATGATGGGCACGGAGTTCTCCGACGTCCTCTTCGGCACGCCGAAGCCCGTGGACACCACCGCCAACATCGGCGTCATGGAAAAGGACATGGTCAATATCATCGTCCACGGCCATGACCCCTCCCTGTCCGAAATGATCGTTTTCTATGCCAACGACCCCGAGATGATCGCTTACGCGAAGTCGATGGGTGCCAAGGGCATCAATATCGCCGGTGTCTGCTGCACCTCCAACGAGGTCGCCATGCGCCACGGCATCCCGATGGCGGGCAACTTCCTCTCGCAGGAAAATGTCGTCCTCACGGGCGCGTGCGAAGCTATCGTCGTTGATGTGCAGTGCATCTTCCCCGCACTCGGGCCTCTGTCCAAGTGCTTCCATACGAAATTCATCACCACCTCTCCGATTGCGCGGATGCCGGACTCCGAGTTCATCCGCTTCAGCTCCGAAAACGCGGGCGAGAACGCTAAGGCGATTGTGAAGATGGCGATTGAGAACTTTAAGAACCGCGACCAGAGCATGGTCAATATCCCGCAGCTCAAGACCAAGGCCACCGTCGGCTACTCCGTCGAAGCGATCAAGGGCTGCCTTGACGGCGTGACGAACAGCCATGTCGATGTCACCGGCACGACCAAGCCCCTCGTCGATGTGGTCAAGTCCGGCGTCCTGCGCGGCGCTGTGGCAATGGTCGGCTGCAACAACCCGAAGGTGCGCCCCGATACCGCGCACATCGAACTGATGAAGAAGCTCATCAAGAACGACATCATCCTCATCGTCTCCGGCTGCTCCGCGCAGGCTGCCGCGAAGGCAGGTCTGATGGACAAGGAAGCCAAGGAGCTTTGCGGCGAGGGTCTGAAGCGCGTCTGTGAGCTGGTCGATATCCCGCCCGTGCTGCACATGGGCTCCTGCGTCGATATCTCCCGTATGATGATCCTTGCCTCCGACATTGCGAAGGACTGGGGCGTCAACATTTCGCAGGTTCCCGTCGTCGGCTGCGCGCCGGAGTGGATGAGCGAAAAGGCAGTCTCCATCGGCAACTATGTCGTCGCCACCGGCATCGACACCTTCCTCGGCGTTGATCCTTACACCAAGGGCAGCGAGGAAGTCACCGCGCTGCTGCAGGGTGAACATGGTGTGAAGGATTGGGTCGAGGCGAACTACACCGTCGAGCTGGACATCGAGAAGCTCGGCGATCTGATGATCGAGCGCATCGAACAGAAGCGCGCCGCTTTGGGCATCTGATATGAAGGTCGCCATCACGGGTAAGGGTGGCGTCGGAAAGACCACCCTTGCCGCCACGCTCGCGCGGCTGTACGCCGACGAGGGCAGGCAGGTCTTGGCTGCCGACGTCGATCCGGACGCGAATTTGGGCTTGGCGCTCGGCATGACGGAGGAGGAGGTCAACTCCATCGTCCCCGTGTCAAAGATGAAGCAGCTTGCCAAGGAGCGCACCGGCGCAAACGAGAGCAACACCTTCTATAAGCTCAATCCCGAGGTTTCCGACCTGCCCGACAAGCTCTCCCGCGACATCAACGGCGTGAAGCTGCTCGTCATGGGCACGGTGGATGTGGGCGGCAGCGGCTGCGTCTGTCCCGAGCATGTGATGCTCAAGGCAATCCTGTCCAGCCTCGTCTTCCGCAAGGACGATGTGGTCATCATGGACATGGAGGCTGGCTTAGAGCACCTCGGACGCGGCACGGCAAGCTGCATGGATCAGTTTATCGTCGTGCTCGAGCCGGGCGCGCGCTCCGTGCAGACCTACACTCGCATCAAGCAGCTCGCCCGCGACATCGGCATCACCAAGGTGCGTGTCGTTGCCAATAAGATCCGCGACGATTCCGACCGCGCCTTTATCCGAGAGCGGATTCCGGAAGAAGACCTGCTCGGCTTTGTCAGCTATAACGCCGAGGTCATTGACGCCGACCGCAAGGGCTTGTCCCCCTACGACTGCTCCCCCACCGCGCTGGAAGAGATCCGCGCGATCAAAGCCAAATTAGACGCAATGTGATTTGCGTTTTTGATTGCCACAGCAAGCTCCCCTACCATGTCATTGCGAGGAGCGCAGCGACGCGGCAATCTAAAGCTGAGATTGCCACAACCGGTGTGCGCACCGGTTTCGCAATGACAAACAGCCCCCTTTTCTTAAAACAGATCTGAAAGGATGAAACGATAATGGCACTTTTTGAACGCGTATTCCGCGGCTCCGACGAAATGCTCGGCAAGGCGGAAGCGGAGCTGGACGCCGTCATCGCGGAGCTGGGCGAAGCCGCTCCCCTGACCATGCCCTCCACCGCTTACTACCTCGCCTGCATCTACGCTTACATCGGCAAGAAGGTCACCACCCTCGGCGAGCTGAAGGATGCAATGACCGACATCCGCGCGATGATGACGCGCGAAAACCGCACCGCCTCCATCTTCTCCTCCGGCATCGGCACCGCCATCGCCGCTGAGGTCATTGAGGCTTGCAAATACGCCCGCAGCGCCGAGCCTTACGCCGATACTGTCTACCACGGTCACTTTACGGACGCGGAGGTCCGTGAGCTGGGCGTCCCGCTCGTCACCGGCGACATCCCCGGCTTCGTCGTTATGATCGGCGCAGCCCCCTCGGCGGAAGAAGCCGTCGAGACCGTCAAGGGCTATCAGTCCCGCGGCATCTTCGTCTTCCTCATCGGCGGCATCATTGACCAGCTCGTCGAGAAGGACTATAAAATGAACTTCGGCGTCCGCGTCGTGCCGGTGGGCAACGACATCTGGGCAGTCGGACATATCATCTCCCTCGTCGTCCGTGCGGCATTCATCTTCGGCGCCATCCAGCCCGGCGACGCCGACGGCTTCCACCGCTACACCTTCGACCGCATCAACGCAATGGTCAACGCCTACGCGCCTGTCAACGACATCACCGTTGCCTGCGGTGCGGGTGCAATCAAGATGGGCTTCCCCGTCATCACCAACGACACAAACGATATGTGGGCAGTTCCGAAGTCCCTCATCATCAACGAAAACACCCGTGACTGGATCGACACCTCCATCGAGGCGCGCGGCATCAAGCTCAAGGTCACGAATATCGACATCCCCGTCTCCTTCTCCTCCGCCTTCGAGGGCGAGATCATCCGCAAGGGCGATATGCAGGTCGAGGTGGACGGCTCCCGTAAGGACTGCTTCGAGCTGGTCGTCACCAAGGAGGCCTCCGAGATTGAGGATCACAAGATCATCGTCGAAGGCCCCGAGATGGACGAGATTCCCGTGGGCAGCAAGATCTCCCTGTCCTACACCGTCGAGGTCGCGGGCAAGGCGATGCAGCCCGACTTCGAGCCGGTCTTTGAGCGTAAGATCCACCAGTTCCTCAACTGCGTCGAGGGCGTCATGCACACCGGTCAGCGCGACATGATCCGCATCCGCGTGAGCAAAGCGGACTACGAGGCGGGCTTCCGCTTCAAGCACATCGGCGAAGTGCTCTATGCCAAGATCAAGAGCGAGTTTGACACCGTCGTAGACAAGTGTCAGGTCAAGATCGTTGTCGGCGACGAGCCGAACAAGGCGCTCCGCGCCGCCGCGAACGCGATCTTTGATAAGCGCGACGAGCGTCTCGCCAGCATGACCGACGAGTCCGTGCCCGTCTTCTACTCCTGCATCATGTGTCAGGCGTTCTCCCCGAGCCATGTCTGCATCGTCACCCCCGAACGTCTCGGTCTGTGCGGTGCCGTCTCGTGGCTGGACGCGAAGGCGACCAACGAGCTTGACCCGCAGGGTCCGTGTCAGGTCGTCACCAAGGAGAAGTGTCTCGACGAACGCCTCGGCGCTTATGAGGACGTCGATGAGGCGGTCAATAAGTACTCCCACGGCGCATTGGAGCATGTCACGCTCTACTCCCTGTTCCAGGATCCGATGACCTCCTGCGGCTGCTTCGAATGCATCTGCGGTGTCGAGCCTTGCTCGATGGGCGTTGTCATCACCTGCCGCGAGCATGCGGGCATGACCCCGCTGGGCATGACCTTCTCCGAGATGGCTTCCATGACCGGTGGCGGTGTGCAGACCCCGGGCTTCATGGGCCACGGCAAGCACTTCATCGCTTCGAAGAAGTTCATCGCCGCAGAAGGCGGTCCCGGTCGTATCGTCTGGCTGCCGAAGGATCTCAAGGAGCAGATGCGCGAGAAGCTCGACGCGACGGCAAAGGAGCTGTACGATGTCGACAACTTCACCGACATGATCGCCGACGAAACCGTCTGCACCGACGACCCCGAGCAGCTGCTCGCCTTCCTGAGCGAGGTCGGTCACCCCGTCCTCAGCATGGAACCCTTCGATATGTAATATTGGTAAAAACCGAAGCAGGCACCCCGCCTGCTTCGGTTTTTATGATTTGCACCTTCTCTGTAGGGCGGGGACATGTCCCCGCCGACCGCGTAAGCGGCAGACAGCACAAGCGAACAGATTTATACGCACTCGGCAGTTCCTGCACGAGATTGCCACGTCGCAAGCGCCTCGCAATGACACGAAAAAGCTGCCCCATCATGTCATTGCGAGGAGCGCAGCGACGTGGCAATCTCATGCTTCCAAGTGTGTACGCAGTCGGTAGTTCCTGCACCGGCTTATGACATGTCCGCGCCCTACAGCCGTGGCACGCCAACTCGGCGTGCCATGCGGCGAACTATTCACTAATCAGCTTCCCATACAAGTCTGCCTTAACAGCTGCACGGTCAGCTCCCATAGGGTCAGGCGGTCGATTGCCGTTGGGGAGATGATCGGTATCTCCGCCAGTGTGCGCTCGTCCGTAGCGATTGTCAGCGTGCCAAGCTGCTGCCCCGCCGCAATCGGGGCGGTTACCTCCTCCGGCAGCGTCACCGTCTTTGTCACCCGCGCCTGTTCCCCCTTCTCAATCAGAACCGGTGCGGACTCCTGCAAAACGGGGGTCACAAGGCTCTGCGTGCCGAGCTTTACCCGGATCGGCTCCGGCGCTTCCGGCAGCTCTGCGCTGACGAGGGCGTAATTGGCAAAGCCGTAGTCGAGCAGTGCCTTTGCCGATTGGAAACGGTCGGAGGAGCTTTCGCAATGCAGCACAACCGCGATCAGCTCGATGCCGTCCCGCTGCGCGGAAGCCGAGAGGCAGTGACCCGCCGCCTTGGTGTAGCCCGTTTTCAAGCCCGTCGTCCCCTGATAAAAGCGCACGAGCTTGTTGGTGTTGGACAGTCCAAACTGCCCGTCGCGCACCGTATCCATCCAAATGGTTGTGTACTTTCGGATCTCGTCGTGTTTCAAAAGCTCCCGCGACATCACCGCAATGTCATAGGCACTGGTCAGATGCTCTGCGGCGTTCGGCTCATCGTCCAGCCCCGTGCAGTTGACGAAATGCGTGTCCTCCAGCCCCAGCTCCGCCGCGCGGGCGTTCATCCTCTCCACGAACGCCGCCTCGCTGCCCGCCACATGCTCCGCCAGCGCAGTCGCGCAGTCGTTGGCGGAGCTGACCACGACGGACTTCAGCATTTCGTCCATGCTCATCTGCTCGCCGACCTCCAAATAGACCTGACTGCCCCCCTTGCCTGCCGCCGTCTCGGAGGCGGTCACCATATCGTCCCATGAGATCCGCCCGCTGTCCAGTGCCTCCATGACCAAGAGCAATGTCATGACCTTTGTCACCGAGGCGGGCGCCAATCTTTCGTGGGCGTTTTTCTCAAAGAGGATCGTCCCCGTAGCCGCATCCATCAAAATGGCAGAGGGCGCGGCAATTTCCACTCCCTCCGCCTTTGCCCCGGGCAGGACGCAGAGCATCAGCGCCAACGCCAAAAGAACAGACAAAATTCGTTGTTTCATAAAAAACCCCCTCCGCTTCATCGCAGTACAAGCGTATGAAGCAAGGGGGTGGAATATGTGTTCTTTGAGAACGGTCAGCCCTAAGGAATTTCAAGCACGGACGAGGAATCGCTTTGCGGCACGGGCAAAATCCGCTTCGTTCTCCTGCCCGGCGACCTCAACGAGCAGCGGCTGCGTAAAATTGATGGTAAACATCTCCATGAAGCTCTTTGCGTTCACCATGCGGTCGCCGTCCTGTACCTGTACGGCATAGGGCTGTAAGGTCGCAAGCCCAACAAATTCCTTGACATCACCCAAAGACTCGAATCTTACAGTCATAAGCATTCTCCTTCTGCCGCCTCTGCGGCGCAGGGCAGCCCATTTTGCAGTTCAAGCAACTTTGGACTGTACTTTTTCTCTAAACCCTGTTAAAATAGTAATATGCACATTATACCGTCTATTTGCACAAAAATGCAATGCATCTTTTGTTCAATTTTTCAGAGGTTTCAAAAAGGATTTTTGGAGATAATATATGAAATTTCATTGTTTTACCCTCGGCTGTAAGGTCAACCAGTATGAAACGCAGGCGATGGAGCAGCAGCTGGTGGCATTGGGGAACACCCTTGCACCGGAAGCGGAGAGCGACGCCTTGATCGTCAATACCTGCACCGTCACCGCGGTCGCGGATCGGAAGAACCGAACGCTGATCCACCGTCTGCGCCGCGAGCATCCCGACGCGGTACTCGGCGTGTGCGGCTGCTATGCGCAGGTCAGCACCGACGCGGTGCGGGAGATGGGTGTGGATGTGATCAGCGGCAGCGGCGGCAGAGAGGAATTCGTGCAGCTGCTTTTGCAGGCGTGCGCGCAGAAGGAGCGCAAGCCCCTCGTCTCCGTGGATGAGGCGCTGCGGCGGCGCACCTATGAGGTTCTGCCCGCCGGCGGTCTGTTTGAGCGCACCCGCGCCATGCTCAAGGTGCAGGACGGCTGCAACAACTTCTGCACCTACTGCATCATTCCCTATGCGCGCGGTCCCGTCCGCTCCCTGCCCCTTGCCGAGGCGGTTGCGCAGGTCAAGGCGCTTGCCGCAGCAGGCTACCGTGAGATCGTCGTCACGGGCATTGAGATCGCCTCATGGGGTTGGGATTTTAAGGACGGCAGCCGCTTTGTCGACCTTGCCGAGGCACTTTGCCTTGCCGCACCCGAGCTGCGCATCCGTCTTGGGTCGCTTGAGCCGAGAGTGGTGGACGAGGAATTCTGCCGGCGCCTGTCCGCCCTGCCCAATCTCTGCCCGCAGTTTCATCTCAGCCTGCAAAGCGGCAGCGATACCGTGTTAAAACGGATGCACCGGAAATATGACACCGCCCGCTATTATGAGAGCGTGCGGCTGCTAAACGACGCTTTCCCCGGCTGCGCAGTGACGACAGACCTGATTGTCGGCTTCCCCGGTGAGACGGAGGCAGAGCTGGAGGAATCCTTGGCATTTGCCGAAAAATGCGGCTTTGCGGCGATGCACATCTTCCCCTATTCCCGCCGCGCAGGAACCCCTGCCGACGCCATGCCCGACCAGATTCCCAAAGCGGTCAAGACTGAACGGGCTGCAAGAGCCGGACAGACTGCCGCAAAGCTGCGGGAGCGCTATGACCGCGCGCTGATCGGCACGGTGCAGGAGGTGCTGTTTGAGCAGCCGGAGGGCGAATTCTTCACCGGACACGCGCCGAACGGCGTAAAGGTCTGCGTCCGCGTACCGATGGAGCAAAACACCCTCCGCCGCGTCAAAATTGAAGCCCTTCTCCCCGACGCCGTCCTCGGCACCCCGCTCCTATAATCCAAAACTGCTGCGGCAATAGCACTCAACCGCTCCCATACCCCGGATCATGGGAATTCCGCACGGAAAGCGCCGAATCCCGCACGGAAAGCGCCGAATTGTTATTGCCTTTCCGCGCAAAGTATGATACACTAAATGAAACGTTTCCATTTCGGCACCGAATATAAAAGGGGAGAATACCATGTCTATTCATGTTAGAAGTGAAGTCCGACCGCTGAAAAAGGTACTTTTGCAGCGCCCCGGCAGCGAGCTGGAGCAGCTTGTGCCGAATTCCCTCCAGCAGCTCCTGTTTGACGACATCCCGTATCTCCTCGGCGCGCAGGCGGAGCATGATGCCTTTGCCCAAACCCTGCGGGAAAACGGCGTAGAGGTTGTCTATCTGAGCGAGCTGACCGCGCAGACCTTAGCGCAGAGCAAGGCTTTGCA
This sequence comes from Faecousia sp., assembly GCA_051867015.1. GTDB lineage: Bacteria > Bacillota > Clostridia > Oscillospirales > Oscillospiraceae > JAZOXB01. The sequence continues at coordinate 22,644 of JBJDYD010000185.1, forward strand.
GGAGCAGTTTGTCGCGGATTTCATCCACCGCAGCGGTCCCGTCGCCGACAGCTATCGCGAACCGCTCACAGAGGTGCTGCTTGCCTCGCGTGACGCCGCCGAGCTGGTGAATAAGACGATGTCCGGCGTGTGCTTTGACGAGCTGCCCATCCACGGCGCCGCCTCCCTTGCCGCGCTGCGCAGCGACCGCACCCATTTTGTTCTCGACCCCATTCCGAACCTCTATTTCACGCGCGATCCCTTTGCCAGCATCGGGCACGGCGTCTCCCTGCACCATATGTACTCCGACACCCGCAACCGCGAGACGATCTACAGCGACTATATTCTGCATTACCACCCCGATTACGCGGGGAAGGTACCGTTTTATTATAAGCCGGAGGAGCCGTTCAGCTTAGAGGGGGGCGACATTCTCAACCTGAGCGCTGAGACAATCGCCGTCGGTATCTCCCAGCGCACAATGCCGGAAGCGGTCGAGCGGCTGGCAAGGAACATCTTCCGCGATGAAACGGCACAGATTCGGCGGGTGTTGGCATTGGATATCCCGAGCCGCCGCGCCTTTATGCATCTGGATACCGTGCTGACGCAGATCGACACAGACAAGTTCCTGATCCATCCCACCATTTTAGAATCTTTGCAAATCTTTGAGCTGACACCGAGTGCCGACGGAACGCCGAGGGCGCGGCGTCTGGACTCCCCGATTGAAAAGGTGCTTGCCGACGCGGTGGGCGCGGAACAGGTGACTCTTCTGCGCTGCGGCGGCGGCGACCAGATCGCGGCGCAGCGCGAGCAGTGGAACGACGGCTCGAACGCCCTGTGCATTCGCCCCGGCACGGTGATCGCATACGACCGTAACTATGTCACCAACGCGCTGATGGAGTTGGAGGGAATCACCGTCTTAAAAATCCCCAGCGGTGAGCTGAGCCGCGGCAGAGGCGGCCCCCGCTGCATGAGCATGCCCTTAATCCGAGAATAACCGCCATCTCCCCTCGAAAGAGGGGAGATTTTTATATATCTCTCCTCCATGTCGTAGGGGCGGCTATCAGCCGCCAGCGTGCAGGAACTACCGAAGTGTACCAATTTGTTTGTTCGTACCGACGGGCGGCTGATAGCCGCCCCTACTACACTATAACAATTAAAACTTTATTTTTGG
>JBJDYD010000186.1:0-4788 GCA_051867015.1 Faecousia sp.
CTTACGCGGACGGCACGCCCGGTGGTCGTGCCCTACGAATGTAAATCGCACCCTCGCCGTAGGGCGCGACGACCCCGGCGCGCCGGTGCAGGAACCATCAACCGCGCACCAACACGCAAACAACCGAGAATCCCGCAGCGGCGAACTTTTCACTTTTCACTTTTCACTATTCCCTGTCCACCGCTCCCTCCGCTTCACGCCTTCAGGAGATTCTCAATAAACCGCATCAAAATCGTGGCAACCTGCGCTCTGGTGGCGTTGCCCTGCGGGAGGAGATAGCCGTCGGAGCCGTTGATGATCTGCTCCGCGACCGTCCACCGCATGGCATCCTTCGCCCAAGACGAAACCGTACCACTGTCGGGGAAGCCGCTCAGATCGCCGCGCTTGCTCGTGTCAATGCCCTTCTTTCCCGCGTAACGGAACAAAATTACCGCCATCTGTTCGCGGGTGATCTTTCCCTCGGGGTCAAACCGGCCGCTGCCGACGCCGTTGACAAAGCCGTTTGCCGAAGCCCACGCCACCGCCTCGGTGTACCATGTCCCGTTGGGCACATCGGTGAAGGTGTTCTCTCCCTCCGTCGGCTCGCCCTCATAGCGCCACAGCACCGTCACAAGCATCGCCCGGGTCATGCTGCCCTCCGGGTCGAACCTTCCGCCGCCGACGCCGTTCATCAGCCCGTTCCGCACGGCATACTCCACCGCCTTATAGTACCATGCTTTTTCCGAAACATCGGAAAACTCCATCGGCGCAGCAGGCTGATTGTCGGGATCCTTTGCGCCGCAGACCGTGCAGACGCCGTCCTTGTAGCTGTGACCAAGCGCCGGAACGGCTTCCTGCGCAACGATCACCGTGCCGCAGAGGTTGCAGTGCTTCCCCGCGGTCTTACCGTTTTCGGTACAGGTCGCGGGTACCGCCGGATCAGCAACCTCGGTATGTCCGCTCGGGGCAACCTCTCTCGTCTCAAAAGCGTCACAACGGGAGCAAAGGCGCTTCTCCTCGCCCTTCTCCGTGCAGGTCGCTGCTTGTGTCAGCGTCCATGCGCCGTAATCATGCCCGAGGGCGTCAATATAGGTGTCTGTATAGCTGTCGCCGCATTCGCAGGTGTGCGTCGTATAGCCCTGCTCCGTGCAGGTCGGCGCGGTTACGGCGTCCGCATAGGAATGCACATGCGGCACCCATACTGCGGTCGGGTAGCCATTCCATATCGGGCTTCTCCAATCCGCTTTGCCCGCAAGGTAATAGAGCGTCAGCCCGGGAATATTGCTATATGTCTGCGTTTCACTATCCTGCATTTGGAAGGCGTATTCCCCGATGATCGGGGCGTTGCCCGTAAAGCGAACCGATGTCAAACTGCCGCAGTTGCGGAACGCGCAATCGCCGATGCTCTCAACCCCGCTCGGAATGGTTATTTCCGTCAAATGCTCGCAGCCGGAGAAGGTATATCTCTTGATGCTCGTCACCCCCTCCGGAATCATCACGCTTGTCAGGCTGCTGCAGCCCACGAATGCATCAACGCCAATGCTCGTCACGCCCTCCGGAAGCTTCACGTTTGTCAGGCTTTCACAGTCTTCGAACGCCCAATCGCCGATGCTCGTCACGCTGTCCGGAATCGTCACGCTCGTCAAGCTGCTGCAATTGGAGAACAGCCAAGCACCGATACTCTCCACGCCCTCCGGAATCGTCAAACTTGTCAGACTGCCGCAGTCCTCAAACGCACCGCCGCCGATATTCGTCACGCTCCCCGGGAGCTTCACGCCGGTCAGGCTGCTGCATTTATAGAACGCCAAGCTGCCGATACTCTCCACACCCTCCGGGATTGTCAGGCTCGTCAGGCTGCTGCAATTGGAGAACGCATAATCGCCGATGCTCGTCACACCGTCCGGAATCGTTACACTCGTCAGGCTGCTGCAATTGGAGAACGCATAATCGCCGATGCTCGTCACACCGTCCGGAATGGTCACGCTCGTCAGGCTGCCGCAGTTGTAAAACACTTGATCGCCGATGCTCTTTACACTCTCCGGAATGATGATGCTCACCAGACTTTTGCAGCCATGGAAGGCATCATTGCCAATGTCCGTCACGCTTTCCGGAATGGTCACGCTTGTCAGGCTGCTGCAGCCGTAGAATACAGAATTGCTGAGGCTCGTCACGCTGCCCGGGAGCGTCACGCTGGTCAAGCCGGTGCAGAAATAGAATGCATAGCCGTCGATGCTCGTCACGCTGTCCGGGAGCGTCACACTTTTCAGGCTGCTGCAGTCGTAGAACGCATATCTGCCGATGCTCGTCACGCCCTCCGGAATCGTCACGCTTGTCAGGCTTTCACAGTCTGCGAACGCCCAATTGCCGATGCTTGTCATGCTGTCCGGGAGCGTCACACTTGTCAAGCCGGTGCAGCCGCAGAATGTTTGATAGCTGAGGCTCTTCACGCTGTCCGGGATTGTCACGCCGGTCAGACCGGTGCAGCCATGGAACGCACTGTCGGCAATTCCAACCGTTCCCGCGCGAACAGTGTATTCTCCGGCAATGTCTTGCTTTGCTTCTATGAGCCAACGATCCATATAAAGGATACCATCTGTCCAATTGGCCTCCGCAGCATCATCGAATGCACTTTCGGCGATGTTCGTCACGCTGTCCGGGATCGTCACGCCGGTCAAGCCGGTGCAGCCATAGAACATTTGGTAGCCGATGCTCGTCACGCCCTCCGGGAGCGTCACGCTGGTCAAGCCGGTGCAGTCATAGAATGTTTGATATCCGAGGCTCGTCACGCTGTCGGGGATCGTCACACTTGTCAGACCGGTGCAGCCGCGGAACGCGCCGTTGGCAATTCCGGTCGTTCCTAAGCGAATAGAATATTCCCCGGCAATGTCGTCTTTTGCCTTTATCAACCAATGATCCATATAGAGCGCGTCATCTGCCCAGTTGTCTTCCGCAGCAAAAATTGCAGTACCGTCGAATGCATTACTGCCGATGCTTGCCACGCTCTCCGGAATCGTCACGCTCGTCAAGCCGGTGCAGCCATGGAACGCATCATCGCCGATGCTCGTTACACTGTCCGGAATCGTCACGCTCGTCAAGCTGCTGCAACCGTAGAATGCTCTATTGCCGATATCCGTCACGCTGTCCGGGATTGTCACGTCGGTCAAGCTGCTGCAGCCGAAGAATACACAAAACCCGATGTTCGTCACGCCGTTCGGGATTGCCACGCTCGTCAGGCTTTTGCAGCCGTCGAACGCCCAATCGCCGATATCCGTCACGCTGTCCGGGATTGTCACGCCGGTCAAGCTGCTGCAGTATAGGAACGCACGATAGCCGATGCTCTCCACACCCTCCGGAATCGTCACGCTCTCCAGGCTTTTGCAGTTGTAAAACGCATACTCACCGATGCTCTTTACGCTCTCCGGAATGGTCACGCTCGTCAGACTGCTGCAGCCGCTGAAAGCATCCCTGCCGATACTCGTTACACTGTCCGGAATCGTCACGCTCGTTAAGCTGCTGCAACCGCGAAAGGCTTCGGTGGCGATTTCCGTCACGCCCTCCGGAATCGTTACGCCGGTCAGACTGCTGCAGCCGTAGAACGCACGATAAAAATAGGTATCTGTCACGTTGCTTGGAAGTGTCACACTCGTCAGGCTGCTGCAGCCGTAGAACAAATAATCATATTCGATGCTCGTCACGCCCTCCGGAATCGTCACGCTTGTCAAGCTGCTGCAGCCGTAAAACGCCGAATAGCCGATGCTCTTCACACCCTCCGGGATCGTCACGCTTGTCAGGCTGCTGCAGCCGGAGAATGCATCATTGCCGATGCTTCTCACGCTGTCCGGGATCGTCACGCCGGTCAGACTGCTGCAGTTGCGGAAGGTACCGTTGCCGATTCGCATCACGCCCTCCGGAATCGTTACGCTTATCAAACTGCCGCAGCCGGAAAACGCTTCGGCGCAAATGCTGCTAACCGCCACGCCGTCAATCTCGGCAGGAATGTCCGCTTTGGTTACCGTGCTGTCACAATCCGTAATTGTCTCGGTCGCTTTGTCAAAATAGATGCTGCCGCCCTCAACGGGATAGGGAATGTCCGTTTCGGAATAGGCGCTTGCGGACAGCATCCCCTGCGGCAGCAGTCCGAGCACCAACGCCGCAAGGAGCAGTATGGAAAGTATTCTTCGTTTCATGGGATGTTCCTCCTTTATTGATTCAACCAAAATTGTTACGCAAATGCAAGAAATATTTTTCTCGCAGCCCTCCCTTCGCCCCCGCAAAGCCGCCCGCCGCTGCACAAGCTCCCCTGTCATTGTCATGACCCACTCCGTAGGGCGGGCGACATGTCCCCGCCGGTGCAGGAACCACCAACTAAGCACAAGCTCCCCCCTGTCATTGCGAGGAGCGCAGCGACGCGGCAATCCCGTGCAGGAACCCCCAACCACACACAAGCTCCCCTCCCATGTCATTGCGAGGAGCGCAGCGACGTGGCAATCCCGTGCAGGAACCCCCAACCACACACAAGCTCCCCTCCCATGTCATTGCGAGGAGCGCAGCAACGCGGCAATCCCGTGCAGGAACCATCCACTGCGTACAAACCTCCAACCGGAGATTGCCACGCCTCGTTCCTCGGCTCGCAATGACAAATTAGGGCAGCCTCCCCTGTCATTGTCACGCGCCCTCCGTAGGGCGGGCGACATGTCCCTGCCGCGTGTAGGAACCACCAACTGCGTACAAGCTCGTTCATGCATACCCTCTGCCGCTTACGCGATCGGCGGGGACATGTCCCCGCCCTACAGCCGTAAATCGCACCCT
>JBJDYD010000187.1:0-4738 GCA_051867015.1 Faecousia sp.
AGACCCCTCAACTGGCAGTCACCTAAGACTGTGCTTTATTCTTTTCCAAATGTGTAACACATCATTATTGACAAACCAACAACAATCTGAATTTCGCCGAACAACGGAAGCTGCGGCGGAGTTTGCTCGAAACGGAGGATGAGTTCCGTCAGTCTCCGTTTTCCATTTCCTCAATATAAAAATAGCCCTCGTTTTCCGTGGTCCGCACACTGAGGGTAAAATAGACGGTCTCGCCCTGCTCCATAGTCCGCACAACGCTGAAATTGGCATCGGTCACGATATAGTAGTCATCGGTCGGGACTTCGGTGCGGTCTCCCTCTGCCAGCAGCTCCGTGCACCAGGCATCCGCATACATCTGCAGGGTCGGCTCTTTTTCTCCCTCGGTGCGGAAAACATAGCTGCTGCTTTTCGGCGCGGTAAAGGAATAGACCCGCGGAGTGTAATTCTGTTCATGATCCAGGGCTATCTTACTTCCCGCCTCCAACGGAATCGGCTGTCCGTAGTTGACATCCGGCACGGGATGCTCGCCTCGGGTGACGTGCACTACGGCTTCCCCATTCGTCCCCGGTCCGTAGTAGTGCATAAGGTAAAGCGTCTGACCGCCGGTCATGGGCACTGTGATACAGTAGGGGCTTACGCTGGTCTCGTGGAAATAGGTAAACAGCTGCTCCGGGTCCGTATAAAAGCGCAGAAACGCGTATTGGTCGGATTCGTCCCAGAAGGTATATTCCCCGTCCTCCGGCGCTGTAAAGACGAGATTGCAGCGGTAGTCCGAGGGCGAGAGCTTCAAGGTAAGCGGGACATCCTCCTGCAGCACGGTATAACGGAGTCCATCGGCTTTGACTGTTTTGGCCGCACCGCCGGAACAACCGAACAAAAGCGCACAGGATGATGCCGCAAGCAGGATGGAAACGAATTGTCTGAAACGCATAGTTCTTTCCTCCGTCTGTTTTTTGTAACGCAGTATTGGAATGATATATCGCTGGCGCAATAGGATATACGGCTGACGCCGAATGATATACTTGCTTCACAAGTGTGATATAATATCCGCGTTCCGGCAGGTACGGATATTATCAAAAAAAGCACTTGCCAAAGGAGCGGTGACTTTAAGAAAACATTGAAGCTAAAGACGGTTTAGCTTGACGGCTATGCCGTCTTTTGCTGTTTTTAAGTTGTATTGTGGGCTTTTTCGATAGCCCGTGTGAAGTCAAATGCACCGATGAAGTTATATACAATAGTGATCTCCCTCGTCTTGGATTTCTTGTCTGCGTGGGACATTTCGATGCGGTCAATGAACTCTCGGAGAACTGCCGCGTCAAGCTCCTGCATATCCGTGTACTTCTTCACCGCTGCGACAAATGCCTTGGCATTAGTTTTCTGCTGCTCCTGCTGTTTCAGCTCCTTGCGCAAAACCTCTGCCATAGATTTAAGGTTGCTCTGTTCCAGCTCGTAGTCATGGGACATTTTGATAAATCTGTCATCGGACAGCTTACCCATTACATTGTCCTCATACAATCTGGAAATGATACGGTCAAGCTCTGCAATGCGCTTATCAGCTTTTGCCAGCGTATCACGTTTCCGCGCAAATTCCGCGTCACGATCTCGCATACTGATGTCTGCCGCTTCTTGCATAAACTCGGCTTCATGCTGGCTCACATACTGTATGGCTTCGCGCAGATTCTTTAGCACGATTTCATGCAGTACCACATTTCTGATCGAATGTGTTGTGCATAGGTCTTTCCCCTTGCGGTAGGTGGAGCAGATAAAGTATTTCTGTTCCTCCGTAAAATTGGTGGCGCGGCATTGATACATCTTGCCGCCGCACTCTGCACAGTAGAGCAGCCCGGAGAAGATACCCATATCACCCATCTTGGTAGGACGGCGGCGGGATTTACGGATATTCTGGACAATGATAAATACGCTTTCCTCAATGATCGCGGGCTGGGTGTTCTCAAAGATTACCCAATCCGCAGGATCGTTCCAGAGCTTCTTTTTGCTCTTATAGGATTGCTTCGTTGTCTTGAAGTTTACCGTGTGTCCCAGATAGTCCACGCGCTCCAAAATACAGCAAACGGTTTCATTTGTCCACTTATACGGATCAGCCGTAGGCTTGTTACTGGTTGACAGCCCTTTGGAATGAGCATAAGCAGTAGGATTCAATATCTAATTCTGTTTCCGCTACTTGGCAATTTGAGTGGGTCCCAAACCGTCAACACAAAGGGAGAAAAACTTTTGCACAACGGCTGCGGCTTCTTCATCAGCGATCCATTTCTTTTAATTCTCAGGCTCTTTGATATGCCTGTAAGGTGGAATGGTAGTCCGATGTTCGCCGGGTTCTCCTTTACTCTGCCATGTGGCGCGGATCTTTTTGGAAGTGTCGCGGGCGTACATTTCGTTGAAAACATTGCGGATAGCGTTAAACTCATTCTCGCCCCGGGTGCTGTCAACGCCGTCATTGACGGCAATAAAGTGTACGCCAAACTCCGGGAGAAGAAAATCCATATGTATACCCACTTGCAGATAATCACGCCCGAAACGGCTCATATCCTTTACAATGACGCGCTTTATCTTGTCTGCCTTAATATCGGCCAGCATACGCTGAAAGCCCGGACGGTCGAAGTTTGTCCCGGAATAACCGTCACCCTCGTCATAGTGCCGGATAGCGGTATACCCGTTGTCTTTACAGTAGCGTTCCAGAATCTTCTTCTGATTGGCAATACTGTTGCTCTCACCGTCTAATTTATCTTCCTGCGACAAGCGTTCATACAAGGCCGTAATACCTTCTTCCTGTGCGTCCATTTCGATGCCCTGCACATAGAATAGCAAAACATTATCACGGAGCACGCTGCGGAGTTCGCTGCTTAAAGCGTTAGGTGCCTGCACACTCTGAAACTGGATTCCGTTCATCATTTGCAGTCACCGCCTTTCGCAGAAGCAGACACGCCGCTTGTCATTGCATGGTGGAGAAGTCGGTACATTTGATTGTCAAGGTACAAATTTGTGTTGATATGCGCCGCACAATAGTAGTATGCAGTCATCTTATCTGGCTGCTGATTCATGTTTGCCTCCTGTTCCGGCAGCCGGACAAACAGGTTATTATCATTATACCATAGAACCCGTTTGCTGTCAGCAGACCGGGTGAAAAATATTTGTATCTATTCGCCCGCTGCAAGTCATTTCTGATCAGACGGCGTACTTTTGTCGCGGCATCCTCTTTTGCGCCGTCCTTGACGACGGCCTTTACGATATATGTCATGTCCCCGATCTTGTACTCTCGTACAACGAGTACATTTGTTTTCTGATTGATTGCTGTATTCATAGAAACAAATCCCCCTTTCTTGGGTTAGGAAAAATCATATCAGTAACAAATAAGCTCAAAGGACGGCTACTGGCGCAGCCCCACTGGATTTTTACCCCTTCGGCAGTCTGCCGAAGCCCTGCCCATTGTCTGCGACGCTTTAACGCTCGGACTGTGGCTGCAAAGGAGTACCATATTGGGCGAAAGTTTTTTGAAGAAGTTTTTTTGAGTAATCCATACGCCGCACCTCCTTATTTCTCTGTGACCATGGGTTCAACGGAAGCAGAGGGAAAGGGCAGGTTATGACAACCTACAGAGCAAAAAACGCAATATGACAAAAGGCACCCTCACGGATATAAGAATCCGTTTGGGTGCCTTTTGGCTTAGTTTTGGCGCGTGTAGAAAAGCGGCTTCCGTTTGGCGGAGCTTCCGCATTTTCGTTTATGAGCTTTATACTATTTCTTGATAAAAAGCTATAAAGCTTTTTATAGCGCCAAAGGCGCGTCAAGAACTGCATGAGACGGCTTTTGTGGCTTTTGCCGCAAAAGGACAACGCGAATCGCGGTGCCTTCTTAATAAAAACAAAGTTTTTTATTAAGAATTAGTATGAGGCCGTGCAGCTCCTGCGTATTTTGCCGATATGTCCCGCTGCTCCTGTTTAGACGGAATGCTCGCAAGGACATCTGTCATTCTTCTCCAATATCCCGGTTATCCGTGAGATACCTGCCAGCCTGTTTTCTTTTAATCAATGAAGTCGCCGCCGCTTCCGCTGTCGCTGCCGCCGCCGGAATCGGAGAAGCCGCCGCCGTCGCCGTCGCCGGAGGAGGAGGAACCGGGTTCTTTCATAGCAGCAACCTCCTGACCAATGGAATCCATTGCATCATAAAGGGCCGTATCCTGCAGCATATAGTAAATGTCTTCACCGAAGGTATCCGTTCCTGTGAAGATGGCTTCGGGATACTTTACTGCCAGCGCCTTGGCGACCTTTCTGCCATGGCCCATCGCAACGGCGTAGACCATATACTCCCGCCATACGGAAAATTCCGGGAGTTCCTTATCCTCAAAGGTAGTGAAATCCTCCAGAAGCCGTCCGAAGGCTTGCCATAGTGCCAGGTCATCAATTTGATAAAAAGCTTTATAGCACCGAAGGTGCGTCAAATTCTGCACGATAAGCGCCCGCAGGCGCTATGCAGCGAGCAACCACCCGTAGGGCGGCTCTTAGCGAGTCGCAGACGGCGCAGCGTGCGTAGCACACGGGATTCTTGATGAAAGAATTGAATCAAGAATCAGTATGTGATTCCTCCGACTGGTACACAAACTGATAACTCTCCGTGTCCCAGAACCACACCATCAGCAGCTCGCTGCCGCCGTCATTGAACCTCATAGTCACGTCGCTGTTGCCGTCGCCGTTCAGGTCAGCGAAGTCGATGCTCTGGAAAG
>JBJDYD010000188.1:0-4646 GCA_051867015.1 Faecousia sp.
ACTACTGAGTTCTACAGATTCGTTCGTCTGTACCGTCTGCCGCTTCGCGGACGGCGGGGACATGTCCCCGCCCTACAGAGGGTTTCACGGCTGCCCCGTCTGTCATTGCGAGACCAGTGCGCACACTGGTTGTGGCAATCTCGTGCAGGCACCCTATAGATTGCCACGTCGCTTCGCTCCTCGCAATGACAGAGAAGAACCCTATTCCTTTTCAATCCGTGCGAAGCACACCTCAGTCATTCACCCTTAGTCCTTAGTCCTTAGCCTGAATCGCCCTTAGCCCCAATCTCAGTAACCAATTTGAATAACATAGGAGGAAAAAACATGAGTGTATTAACCGATCTCATCTATGGCGGCTCGAATGCCGTCGCCGGTCTGACCGAGGGCGCCGTCAATGACGCCATTGCAAAGTACGGCGCTGACAAGCCCGTCGCGTTCCCCGACACTGCGTATTTCTTCCCCACCATCTATGCCGCCACCGGCGTGAAGGTCACCAAGCTCGGCGATCTGCCCGCCTGCGTCGGCGTCCTCAAGAGCCTCATCACCAATCAGGAGGATCTCGGGCAAGCGCTCAACGCCGGTCTTGCCACCGCCGTCGGCGCGGAGATCCTCGAGGGCTTGAAGTATGTCGAGGGCGGCAACCCCTATGAAAATGACTCCGGCATTGGCTTCGTTCCCGACCCCATCATCCGTTCCCTCGGCGTCCCGCTGGTCACGGGCGATATCCCCGGCGTCGCCGTGGTGCTCGGCAAGGCGGACGATCCCGCAGACGTTGTCAAGGTCGTCAAGGATTACCAGTCCAAGGGCATTCTGACCTTTATGGTCGGCGATGTCATTGAGCAGTGCGCCGAGGGCGGCGTCAAGATGGGTCTGGAATTCCGTATCGTCCCGCTGGGTCATGACGTCACCTCCGTCATCCATGTCGTCACTGTCGCCATCCGCGCAGCGCTGATCTTCGGCAACGTCCAGCCCGGCGACCTCGGCGGTCTGCTCACCTACACCAAGGACAGAGTTCCCGCCTTTGTCAACACCTTCGGCGCAATCGACGCGGTGGTTGTCTCGGCAGGCGCGGGCGCGATTGCTCTCGGCTTCCCCGTCGTCGTGGATATCGACCTCGCGGAGAATCAGGTGCCGGGCGCGCTGGAATCCGTCTGCGACCACAGCCTCACCGTCAAGCGCTCTTTGGAGCTGCGCAACATCAAGATCAAGTCCAAGGAGCTGCCCATCCCCGTGGCGTTCGCCGCCGCCTTTGAGGGCGAGATCATCCGCAAGGCGGATGTGCATAACGAGTTCTGGTCGGGCAAGAACGCCACGGCAGAGCTGGTCATCATGGCGGACAATGTGGAAGACCATAAGATCACCATCGTCGGACCCGACCTCGACGGCGGCGAGCGGAACCTCGCCCTTGCAACCAAGGTGGAGGTCTCCGGCGCAAAGATGCAGGCGGACTTCGAATCCGTCATTGAGCGTAAAATCCACGCATGGTTCAACTATATGGAGGGCGTCATGCACACCGGTCAGCGCAATCAGGTGCGCGTCCGCGTGTCCAACGACGCCTTTGAAAAGGGTCTGCGCCTGACCCACTTTGCGGAAGTCCTCTATCATATGATTATGGACGAATTCGACGCGGTTGTGGATAAGTGCCAAGTCACCCTGATCACCGACGAGGCGGAAGCCGCAAAATTCCGCGACGAGGTCGCAATGCCGCGGTATAACGCCCGTGACGACCGTCTGTCCTCCATGACCGACGAGTCCGTGGACCGCTACTACACCTGCATCCTCTGCCAGTCCTTCGCGCCGGCGCACTGCTGCGTGGTCACACCGGAGCGTCTCGGCCTCTGCGGCGCGGTGTCGTGGCTCGACGCAAAGGCGACCAACGAGCTGAACCCGCAGGGTCCCTGCCAGCCGATCATGAAGGAGGGCTGCCTCGACGAGCGCACGGGCCGCTATGAGACGGTCAATAAGATGGTCAAGGAAGCCACCCATGGCGCGGTGGAAAATGTCACCCTGTACTCCATCTTGGAGGATCCCATGACCTCCTGCGGCTGCTTCGAGTGCATCTGCGGCATCGAGCCTGTCTCGAACGGCTTCATCGTCGTCAACCGCGAGTATAAGGGCATGACACCGGTGGGCATGACCTTCGGCGAGCTTGCCTCCTGCACGGGCGGCGGCGTACAGACCCCGGGCTACATGGGCCACGGCAGACACTTCATCGCCTCGAAGAAGTTCATCGCCGCCGAGGGCGGTATCGAGAGAATCGTCTGGATGCCGAAGGAACTGAAGGACGATGTGGGCGAGCGCCTGAACAAGACCGCGAAGGAGCTGTACGGCATTGACAATTTCGCGGACATGATCGCCGACGAGACGATCTGCGAGGATTGCGACGCCCTGATGGAGTTCCTCACCGAAAAGAACCATCCCGTTCTCGGCTTGGAGCCGCTGATGTGATCCACCTAACAAACGGGAGGGCAAACGCCCTCCCGTTTTCGCAAACAGTGAACAGTGAATCGTGAATAACGAAGGAGCGCTCCGCGCGGATTTAAAACGCGGGCGGCTGATAGCCGCCCCTACTAGCCTGTAACGCTTAAAACTGTAGGTAGTCCGTAGGGCACGACGACTCGGCGTGCCGTCCGCGAAGCGGCAGACAGTATAAATGAACGAGTTTGTACACATTTGGTAGTTCCTGCACCGGCGCGCCGAGGTCGTCGCGCCCTACGGCGTACTGCTACCGATCTCAAAGGCTCGTATTTTAGATTAACTGCCTACTACAGAGGCTGATACACAACTTTTAACTGTTACAAACTACTACGAGAAACATCGCAATTCACGCCGTAGGGGCGGCTATCAGCCGCCAGGTGCAGGAACTGCCAAAGGCATACAAACCGGTTCGTCTGTACCATCTTCCAAGGGAAGCATACACGATTTCACAGGGCGGTTGACATCGGATGTTATTATGGGTATACTATCTATTGAGAAGTTGAATAATATATTAGTGAAGTTCTCAATGGAGGAAGCGCTTATGGAGATCAAACGCGATTTATACTTGAAAAGGCTTATTTCGTATATGTGGGACGGTCAGGTTAAGGTAATCACCGGTATTCGCAGATGCGGAAAGTCCTATCTGCTGCGCATCATATTCCGAAACTACCTGTTGGAGCAGGGTGTAAAGGAGGATCATATTCTCTCCTTTGCATTGGACCTTGCAAAGGACATACGATACCGTAATCCCCTGGAGCTTGCAAAGGCCGTCAGAGAAAAGGTGGAGGGACAATCGGAGCAATATTATCTGTTTGTCGATGAAATTCAAATGTCCGATGAGGTTTCAAACCCGTACAACCCGTCAGGCAAAGCCATCACTTTTTATGATACACTCAACGACCTGAAATCTCTGCCAAATCTTGATATCTATGTGACCGGCAGTAATTCCAGAATGCTGTCCAGCGATATTCTCACGGAATTCCGCGGACGAAGCGACGAAATCCGTATGCACCCTTTGCGCTTTGCAGAGTATTACGCTGCAGTCGGCGGCGAGAAAGCAGATGCTTTTGAGGACTATGCCTTCTTCGGCGGAATGCCTTTGATTCTGTCCAGACCGGATGACACCGCAAAAATGAATTATTTGAAGTCCCTTTTCTCCGAGGTTTATCTGAAAGACATTGTGGAACGCAAAAAAATCAGGCGTGAGGATATTCTTTCTGCAACCCTTGATTTACTGTGTTCCTCTGTCGGCTCTCTCACAAATCCGAACAACATCGCAAATTCTCTGAACTCAAAACAGAAGCTTGCGGGAGAAAACACCGTTGCAGCCAATACCGTCAAGGCATATATCTCGCATCTGTCAGATGCCTATCTGTTTGAAGAATGCCGCCGTTTCGATGTGAAGGGCAAGGATTATTTTGATTATCCCAACAAGTATTACTGTGACGATTTGGGGCTTCGAAATGCACGAATCGGCTTCCGTCAGCAGGAAATGACGCACATTATGGAGAATATCATCTACAACGACCTGCGTGTTCGCGGTTGTGAAGTGGACATCGGTGTGGTTTACAGCAGCGAAAAGAACAAATCCGGACAACCGGCACAGGTTGCCCGTGAAATAGATTTTATTGCTACTCGAGGCAGCAAAAAGACCTATATCCAGTCCGCCTATGCGTTGGAAACCGAAGAAAAAGCAATCACCGAAAATAAACCTTTCGGTCTGACCGGCGACTCTTTCCCCAAAATTATCGTCCGGCACGATATCCGCAAGCGCTGGTACGATGACAGCGGTATCCTGAACATCGGAATCATCGACTTTTTACTGGACGATACGATTGTCTAAGGAATCGTGGCACTACGGCGTTCTGTGGGAAGACTTTTGGGCTATGGACTGAGAGCTAAGGGTTGGCTGTGGAGCGCTCCGCGCGGATTTAAAACGCGGGCGGCTGATAGCCGCCCCTACGAGAAATATCGCAATTCACGCCGTAGGGGCGGCTATCAGCCGCCAGGTGCAGGAACTACCGAGTGCGTAGAGATTCGTTCCTCCGCTCCGTCCGCCTGCTTTGCGTTCACGATTCGCTATTCACCATTCACTGTTCACGATTCACTTTGCATAAAAAGCCTGCAAATAAAAAGTCAAGCCCAAAATGAGCCTGACGAAAGGAAAA
>JBJDYD010000189.1:0-22623 GCA_051867015.1 Faecousia sp.
CGCGGGCTTCGTTTTCCGGCGTGACAATCAGCCCGGGTCTGACGCAGTTGCAGCGGATATTCTGCTTGCCGTACTGCAGCGCGGTGTACTTGGTCAGCATATCGACACCCGCCTTGGCGCAGGCATAGGCCGTGGAACCCAGATCTCCGGCGCAGGAGGCCATAGAGCCGATATTGACGATGGAGCCGCCGTTTTCATTCTTCTGCAAATAGGGCAGAACACACTTGGTGGCGTAGAAGGTGCCGCGCAGGTCGCTCTGAAGGATCGCATCCCACATTTCCAGCGTCAGCTCGTCCACCCGGCCGTCCTTCTGCCCCACATTGGCTGCATTGTTCACCAGGATGTCGATCTTTCCGTACTTCTCGGCGGTATCGGCAAATAAGCGTTCGACGCTCTCCGTGTCAGTGATATCCATGAAATGGTAGGAAGCCTTACCGCCCTCGCTCAAAATGCGCTCAACAACGGTCTGTCCCTTTGCTTCCCGGCGTCCGCATATCACAACGTTTGCGCCCTCTGCCGCAAACAAACGGGCAATCCCGATCCCGATCCCGCTGGTTGAACCGGTGACAACAGCCACTTTATCTTTTAACCTGTCCATAATGAACCTCCCTATGTGTCCTTTCTTGCAATATTCAGATCATCACGCAAAGTGATATACCTATGTATATTATACACGATCTGCGGCAAAAAGCAAAGGTCTATTTTGTCTTTTTTGCCTAATTCTGATGATTCTGTAAAAAACGGAGACGAGAAACATTCCTCAAAGTCCTTAAAATCAAAGAATATTTCTTTTGCTTCGCCTCGCCCCGCCATGTCATTGTCACGAATTCCTCTGTAGTGCTGGCGACATATCCCCGCCGCGTGCAGGAACTACCGACTGCATACAACCCCATCCACCCATACCATCCGCCGCTTACACAAACGACACCCAAGTCGTCATACCCTACGAACATGGAACGCACCCTCCCCGTAGGGGACGGCGTCCTCGACGTCCCGCTTGCAGGAACTACCGACTGCATATAAACCCATTCACCCACACCGTCTGCCGCTTACACAGACGGCACTCCGAGTCATCGTCCCCTACGAACATGGAACGCACCCTCCCCGTAGGGGACGGCGTCCTCGACGTCCCGCTTGCAGGAACTACCGACTGCATACAACCCCATCCACCTATACCGTCTGCCGCTTCACGGACGGCACCCCGAGTCGTCATACCCTACGAACATGGAACGCACCCTCCCCGTAGGGGACGGCGTCCTCGACGTCCCGCTTGCAGGAACTACCGACTGCATATAAACCCATTCACCCACACCGTCTGCCGCTTACACAGACGGCACTCCGAGTCATCGTCCCCTACGAACATGGAACGCACCCTCCCCGTAGGGGACGGCGTCCTCGACGTCCCACTTGCAGGAACTACCGACTGCGTATAAACCCATTCACCCACACCGTCTGCCGCTTACACAGACAGCACGCCGAGTCGCCGTATCCCACAAGCTTCCTATCCTGTTAAGTATTATAAGCTAAATAAATCCTGCCGCATATCGTTCTTGCCATGGACACAACCGCAAAAAGCCAAATCGGCAAATGTGGCTAAAAAACAAACCGATGAGATAGTGACTTCTTTCCTGCCTTCTTATTGCAAAATGCGCCATGCGCAGTATTGCATGAAGCCGCTATTCCCGAAACTCTGTCGGTGCGTATGCTTCCGCTGCGGCACGGTAGTACTTCAAAAGATGCTCCGCCAAATCCTTCGGTTCCAAAATGACCGCATCCGCGCCGAATCTGTCAAAGTAAAACTCTGCTTGACGCCGCGTGCAGGTAAACTCCTTAATACATGAACACGCGGAAGCTTTGGCGTCCTCTTTCCGTTCACAAGGGCGTAAATGCTGTATTCTGCGGTACTTTTTCAGTCCTTCTTCGGTAAACCTCACCTTGATCGTCTCTGCCGTTTCGTCGCTCATGAATTGCGGTCCGTTCTTCTTCAGCTTCTCTTCGAGTCTCTTTTTTTCATCGCCGGAAATATGGGAGTGGTACTGCGATGGCGCGACCTTCTTTAAGTCTGCAACGCGGTGGGAAAACTCTCTCCAAGGACCGCTTCTGTCATTGGGGCGAGACAAACCAACGAGATAGTGGTAATTGAATTGATCATCTGCACAGATCTTGTACGGTCTGACCCAAACATTTTCCCCTGTCCGCAAGCATAGCCTCAACTCTTTCGCATCCTTGATGGCGGATTGGATGATTTGATGCCGCTCTTGCAGATAGATTTCCTCTCTTTCATAGGTCGTCTTGGTGCAGTATTCTTCAATAACCGCTTTGAAATACCGCCCTGCATATCCTTGATAGCTGTCCGCCTCGTTGCTGTTGACCAATTGGTCGAGCGTCTCGTTTTGCAGCCGAATAATCTCTGTATTATCCCCTTTTCCGTAGGCTTCGACCTTGTCGACCAGTTCCATTTGATATTGTATAACCATTTTTTGGATAATCGCATCCTTGGTTGTTCCGTCTTCGATCTCGCGTAGGAGGCTCGCCAGTTCATCTTTCCTGTGCCCGCAGGCTTTACAGATGGATGCCTCTGCGAGCGCGTAATACTTCTGAAAAACGTTATTCAGAAAGCCTGCACGGCTGGTGCAGTGAAACACCTGCATGTCGTACGCGATCACGCTCCTTGCGTTACGGCTGAGATTGATGCACAGCTTTTGCTCCCGATTCGTAACGTTCCACCCTCCCCAATTGGCCGTTTCTTCTTCCGTATAATACTTCTCCATCCGACTCCCTCCGTATCCTTCCTATGATAGCAAGCATATTTTATCATATTTTGACAAAAATAGCAAGAAACAGGAAGAAAAAAAGGCGAGAAATCTTCTAATTGATTTTCCTATTTTCCCGTAGTATAATGCGCATGTAAGCAAAACCACGGCAAACCCGAACGGAGGTGATCACATGCTGGGTCTGATCGGTACGATCCTTCTCGCTGCGGGCGAGATCGTCAGCGCAGTCATCAAGAAGGACTGAGGTCCGGAGGCTGCTATTAGGAAGGAAAGGAGGGAAAGGAATGCTTTTGAGTGCACTGCTCGTCAAGGCAGCGATCAGCGCCGCCTCTGTCGCGCGTGTCGCAACGACCGCAGGCAGGGTCATGGTCGCTACGCAGACCATTAAGGACTGCGCCGGGAAGTTGAAGAACTCCTGACGCAGCCCCTCGCAAGCTTCGGCAAGCAAAGCGGTTTTCCTGCCATGGAGTTGTCAGCAGCAAAACCGCGCAGGTCCATTTTTCATTTTTGAGAAGGAGGTCAAGCTATGTCCATATATAAGCCCGGTCGTCCCGCAAAGTACAATCCCGCCGATCGCTCTGGTGAAAAGCCGCCGGCAAAACCGGGAGAGTACCGCATTCGGGACGCACAAGGAGATATCGCCTATGTCGGCGAAACCAACAACCTGCAAAGGCGCGCGGGAGAGCACCTCCGCAGCGGCAAGCTGCCTGCCGACGGGCAAAGCAGCTTTGAATACAAGATCGCAGACGGGCGCTCCACTTCAAAAACCCGCCGCGCGCATGAGCAGGAGAAAATAGCGCAGCATCAGCCTTCCCTGAACAAATCCAAAGGCGGCGAAGGCAGACCCGCGAGGAAGTAACCCTCGCGGGTTTCTGTTTATTCCGGAAAAGAACAGTTGCGCTTTTTTCGGAAGAGGGGTCAATCTTGATGAAGTCTTCAACTATTCCAGAGCAAAGCGCAATCCCCGGATCGTCAAGACGGTATCAAAATTGCCGTACTCCATCCATTACATCGAGTCTGAATATGGCATCGCCGTCTTGGAGCGAACCAAGAGGCGGCGCAATCAAGCCGCATAACTGTCCGGAATGAAGGTCGTGCTCCAACGCCTGTGCTTGCAAAGGATGTGCGTCGGATTGTTCTCAGTCCGGGCGTATCCCAATCCCATGCACGCTTTGCACGGGGGATAAAATAGGGTATCACATTTTTCAGGCGGAAGCGGCTGTGTCCGCTGCCGCCTTGTTCTTAGCATAAAGCAGGTGTGGGCTGCTACTTATGGAAAAAAGCAATTCTTCCGGGCTCTCAAATCCCTGTATTTCGCGATTAGCACCTTGGCTGTAGCCCGATCAGCATTACCTTCTCAGTTCCGAAACGGCAGCATCCTTACAACCAGAACCCCGCAGTTTTGTTGAGCAACTGCTTTCGCTCTTTCCAATCGGGCATCAGCATCGCAAGAAAGCCATAAAACTGTTTGGAATGATTTGGATGAATGAAGTGACACAGTTCATGCATTACGACATATTCGATGCAGTTTCTCGGCGCTTCCAGAAGCCGCTTGTTTAGCGTAATGATGCCTTTTTTCACCAGGCAGGAACCCCAACGCGTTTCCATATCTCTGATTCGCAAGGTTGGCATTTCCACGCCGTATTTTTGAAACATTGGATACAGCTCGCCAATGATCTCGACGAACACAGCCCTACACTGCTGATCGAGATATTTATTTACCATGCGGCGTTTCTTTTCAAAATCGTTTGGGTCTCTTACCGCAAGATACAGGAAAACGCCATCCGAAGCAATGGAATCTTTCGACGCCTTTGACAGCTTCAGCCTTATGCCGCGCCCCTGGATATAAAAGGTTTCTCCGCTGACATATTGCTTCGGTTGGGGTCTGTATTGTGCCAGTTCCTCAAACTTGACAATCGCATTGTGTACATACGCAGCTTTGCTGAAGACAAACGCGTCGATTTCCTCAGCCGGAACGAAGGCGCTTGCAGACACAAATACGCTGCCATCTTTGCGAATTCTCAAGTTAATGTTTTTTACCGGTTTCCGTTCCAGACGGTATCTAATCTCTATTCCATCGGCATGCACCGTTCTGATATTCGCCATACCATCAGAACCTCCGAAGCGCAACGGTCTTGACATTGTCAATGACCTTATCAATCAGATCAAAAGACAAAACCAGGCCATATTTCTTCTCATACTCGTAGAAGAGATCGTCAATATCCTGAGAAATACGGTCGTGGATGGTTTTATTATTCGTCCAATCCACCTGACTGTGTGCCGCAACAATCCTTGTGATTTCCTCAGCAACACCCGCCACAAAATCAGGCGTAATCATCTCGTCCGTCACTTCGTCAAAAATTGCATTCAACACACCATAAAACGCCTGCGCGTGAACATTGTTTTTAATACGCTCCGGATAGCTGACAGTGCTTTTGCCTGCACGGTAGTCTTCCATGATTTCCCGCATTTTGGCTAAATACTCTGCTTCGGAAATCACTTTTTCTTTGTAAAGCTCCAGTGCATCTTTGATGCGCTTGGAAAAGCTGTCGTAGTATGCCGGATTCTCATCACGCTTTTCACTGATGCTCTTTGTCATTCTGCTTGCAATGGCATCGGCCTTGGAACGCAGAGAACCGAGTTCCTCAAGTTCCTTCTCGAAGTCATCCTTATTCAGAATGTCGATCGGCTTTGTTATTTGCTTCAAGCCGGCAACCGACAAATGCGTATCGAGAAGATTCTGCATCAGAGGCTCATACTCGCTATTGTCGATGGCGTCGCAGTATCTGATTTTTACGCTGCGGCGGACTTTCGCAAAGAAAATAAAAGTGTCCTGATATTTCTTCCTTTCGTCCTTCGGCATAGCATTGTATGCCTGTTCCGCATTCAGGACCAGGTTCAATGCCCTGCCGAATGCGCAAAGAAGGTGATAGAACTCTTCTCTGATTTTATCATCAGCAAGGAACACCTCGACCGCTTCGGAATCGTTCGTGTCGGCTACCGGGGCGAACAAATCAACCAACTGTGTATAAGTATTTCTAAGATCACCAACGGCGGTCATGACGTCGACAACAACGCCTTTCAAATCGCCGCTGTCGAAGTTCTCCAAGCCGGCACCGCTGTACATATCCATAGCAGTGTCCAGCTTTTCGATCAAACCGCGATAGTCAACAATCAGACCATAGTCCTTGCCCTCATGCAGACGATTGGTTCTTGCGATTGCCTGCAAGAGCCCGTGCTCTTTCAGTTCCTTGTCAATGTAAAGGACTTGGCAAATAGGGGCATCAAATCCCGTGAGAAGCTTGCTGCACACAATCAGGATATCAATCTCGCCGTCACAGAATTTGTTTTTCATCGCCTCTTCGTAACGATCCGCGTCGCCGTACTGCTTCATCATCTTGTTCCAGTAGGAGACAACCAAATCGTCCGTGCCTTCGTCCGCATCATCAACGCTTTCGCGTATATCGGGAGGAGAAATCACCACTGCACAAGTCAGATCACCGAATCTCTCAAAGCAGTCAAGATAACGAATTGCATCCCGTTTGTAGTTCGTTGCAAGCATTGCTTTAAAACCGGTGTTTTGATAGCCCTCCACAAAATGCTCGCTGATGTCCAACGCAATGCGCTTGATACGGGCATCGGTGGAAGTCAGGCGGTGAATGCTGCTCCACTTTTTGCGAAGGTCTTCCTTCTGTGCGTCCGTCAGCCGTTTCGTCGTCTGCTTGAACCACAGATCAATGTTCTCTTCGTCCACTTTCTGCTCGACAAAACGGCCTTCGTAAATCAAAGGAACAATCGCGCCGTCTTCTACGCCATCCTTGATGGTATACTTATGAATCAGCTTGCCGAACTTGGACATGGTATTCTTCTCACGCTTCATCAGCGGCGTTCCGGTAAAGCCAATGTAGCAAGCATTGGGGAACACGCTGCGCATCTTGGTCGCCATAAGACCATAGTTGGAGCGATGGCTTTCATCCACGAGGACAAAGACATCACGGGAGTAGTTCTTGGTTTCCTGACGCTCTGCGGTATTGAATTTGTTGATAATACTGGTGATCACATCTGCTTTCGCACTGTTGACCAACTCCACCAGATGCCGGCCACTGGTCGCACGGGCAGGATTCAGCCTTGTATGAGAGAAGGTTGCTGCAATCTGTCCGTCCAATTCCTTTCGATCGGTTACGATGACAACACGGGGATGGCAAGCCGCCAATTCCATCAGGATATACTTCGCCAGCATGACCATGGTCAGACTCTTGCCGCTGCCTTGCGTATGCCAGATCACACCACTCTGCCGGTTGCCTTTCTCGTCGTTCTCGGCAATCGTCTTCATAATCTCCTTGATCGCAAAATACTGCTGATAGCGGCAGACCTTTTTCACATTGGCATCAAAGAGAATGAAATAGCGGATCAGTTCAAAAATTCTCTCTTGGCTGAACAAGGAGATGATGTTGTTGTCCTGCTCCGTTGGTATGCGGTCGGGGATAAGCCAAGCCAACTGCCGATGCATGAAAGCTTCATTCTGCTCTTTCCAGATATTCCAGAACTTCTTGGGCGTACCGGCAGTGGCATATTTCACGGCATTTTTGTTGGTTGCCAAAACAATCTGCGCATATTTGAAAAGTTGCGGGATATAGTCTGCCTGCTGATTGCGGATCATCTGCTCCACGGCCTGATCTACGGAAACCTGCGGCGCCTTGCATTCCATCACGGCAAAGGGAATGCCATTGATAAAGAGAACGATGTCCGGACGAGCGTTGTGCTGCTTGTCCCGGCTGTCCACGGCGAATTCTTCCGTCACATGCAGCACATTATTCTGCGGATTCTCCCAGTCAATGTATTTCAGGTTGAAGCTGAGCATTCTGCCTTCGCCGACGGTTTCCGGATAACTTTTGCCCAGCAGCAGCGCATCATAGATTTTTTCGCTGGTACGCACAAGGCCGTCAGTCAACGGCTCGTCCAGATCCTCCATGGCTCGCTCAATGTTTGCGGCGGAGAATTCATTTTCCGCACCGGCATAAGAATAACGGTTGAGCTTGCGGAGCTGCCCACGCAGAATGTCCTTCAGCAGCACATGATATCGACTGCCCCGCTGCTTTTCGCAATCTTCCGGCGATATGTATATGTAACCCATGGCTTGAAGAAGCTCGATAGCAGGTTTCTGACTTGCGTTGACTTCCAAATAGGCGTTTTTATCCATGGAACTGCCTCCTTTCGGGAAAAGGGTATAAATGCTCGAATAGCGGGACTGGAACCCCCGTCTCGCTCCGTTAAATTAATCATTAGGAAAATATCGGCGTCTGACATTATCGCTAATCATCATTTTGACATTTTCAAGGTCTGGCATAGGACGATTGGTGCTGTTATTGCAACGCAGACATGTGTATCGACCACTATACCCCGTTGGACTATCGACCAATGGTGTATCGCAATGTGAGCATATTGGATGAAGTTGCATAATATTGTACCGACCAAAAGTGTCTTTTCCCCAATTCCACTTCCATTTATAGCCAAGGATTGTGTCGTGCGTGTACTCAAGAAACTTGGTTTTATTGGAAACGGCCTGCTTTTGATCCAAATACTTAACCCAAATATACAGGCCAAGCATCAGCATTGCAATTCCGATTAAAAGCCACCAAACTTTCAGCTCAAAGTTCAAGAAGGCAAGAATTGCCGACCAAATAGTACCCATTATTTTCTTAATTGTGCTGAAAATCTTATCTGCCGAAACAACATCAATGACAACCGTTACCAACAACACAAGCAATCCACTTCCGACAGAGATTGTCCAAGGGTTCATTATAAACTTTTCGAGCTTGCTTTTCATACTCACACTCTCACAATGCCTGTCAGCAGAAGCTGCATCAGAGCCTTTTTCTGCTTTTTCATTTCCTCAAATTTACGCTGATGAAGGGTGATAAGGTTGTCAATTCCATTAAAAAATTGTCCCAGTGCTTGCTGTTCATCGTATTGAGGAACGAGAACATCAATTTCGTTTATGGCTGTTTTTGATAAACTCGGAACACCCGTTGACTCATCTTTCTTTTTCCAGTCGATATTTTGGAATATATTAAAAGCAAAACTCAAGTCAATTTTTTCTCTTGGAATGGCGTAAAATAGCGTATCTACCGTCCAAAATGGAGCATTCAAGATATAGGGTTTATCAATTGTACCTTTTCTTCCAATTCCAATTGCATCTTTGGCATAGGACAAAGCCTCACTTACACTAAGCATATAACCGCCCGTTCCATAGACAGGAATATCGCCTTCTGAGAGATGTTTGTAATCTCTACCGCTACAAACATCAACTAAATCTCCCAACTTATGCTGTTCCCAAGCGTCCGTAAATCCCTTGAATCGAATTTCCGGCACAGACTGACCTTTCTTAGGAAACATTTTGTTGAGAAAGAATTGCTTTGCTTTTTTGATTTCTTCGATTTTCCGCCCCTCCAGCTCGATTACCTTGTCCTGTGTGGTAAGGATTTCGGCTATCTTTTTCTGCTCCTTTACTGAGGGAAGAACGCACTGAATTGGTGCAAAAGAATCCCAATACAGGCGCAGGCGGAAATCGGTCACACCATAGGACTGCCGATAGAGGGCGTGCACCATTCTGTTCGTCTTCATGTAGTAGTCCATGAACAGGGGATCAACCATATCATTCGGTTCTGCAACAATATATGCAGGACTCACCATGCCCTCGGTTCGTACAGTACCGATAGCCCCCTGCCATGCGCGCATCATGTTGAAAACTAAATCTCCCTTTGCAGCACGCTTGTACTGCGACTTGTCCTCAATGCGCTTCACCTTTTTCGGGAGGTCATCCTCATCCACTTCACCGTCAGAGACACCCGAATGGATGGATACCATCAACAGAGGCAGATCTTCATTGCCTGATTCCTTGCGTTCGGTATAAATGTCTCCGAGACAGGCATCCGTCCATTCGACCGGAACAATCCCTGATCGGGTTTGTGTATATCCCTCCGGCACGTTTCCGTGCTGGAATTGGTCAATCCTTTCTTTTACTTCTGGTGTCATTTTTGTTTACCACGTTTCTTTGCTTTCTTTGGTTTTTTGCCTTCCATAAGCTCTACAATTTTAGAAGAATGTTTTCTGCAAGAGAGATAGTAGACAATCGTAATAACTGCACAAGCAATAGCAATCGTCCATTCATATGCAATGGAAGCCAGAATAAGCAACGCGAGGAAAAGCGCAATCCCAGTACGAGACAAAGCGTACTCTCTGGAAAGCGTACTCATAATGGGATACTCTTTTTTCTTCTCGTTGAACAGCACGTAATTATCATTGAACGGAATCAATTTCGTCCATTTGAGAAAATTCTCAATTACAACCGAGCCTGCTCGGTTAATAATCAATCCGATTTCATATGCGGTGGCAAAGGCGCACACCGTGACAATGATTTCCGGTCCGGCACCAAGATTTTTGATAACCTCATTGTTAAGTACGCCTAAAACGTACTCCGGAAAGATAATCACACAGCCCCCAATAAAAACTAGGCCCGTTAGAAACATGTTCAGTATGTTATAGAACGGGATTTTGATCTCCATCATTTTGCTCCTTTCGGCGTAAATGACCCCAAATAATTCCCATAAGCGCTATTTTCGGCATTCTCATCGCTGAGGAACGATGTATCATAACCGTCTTTGGCCACATACACATGGACTTTATCCCCACCACAGTCAAACACAATATCCCCGGCACTATTTTGCGTAATGGTGTTATAACCAGAGTAATAGTTCAGGTATTTAGAGGGAGCTTCACCAATGACAATGATTTGTGGCTTCAACTTCTCCAAAACATCCGAAGAAACCTTTCCCGAGTCTCTGCCATGGTGGGGCGCAAATAGGACATCCACTTCAGGCCAATTTACTTGGTCTTTGATCTTCTCCAGGAAATCATGCTCTATGTCACCCATCCACATCACCTCAATATTGCCCTTTAGCGAATAAGTGAAAATGGGGGACAAATTATTATATGCTTTTCCTTCTTTGGCTTGGCTCAGTGCCTTCTGGAAATCCTCATTGGAAGTATCCGGCCACAAGAAATTGATTCCAGAAGAACCATAATTTTTGCCGTCGTTCTCATCGTTATCGTTCATCCATTTTCTTTTACAGCCCTTATAGACATAGTAGTGTTTTTTCTTATCGTCACGCAACGTACAGTAATGAGTAAAACTCTCGCTGGGATCATTCTTTTTTGCCTTGTTCTCAACACAATAAAAATTTAAAAGACCGATTACCTCATCAAGATATCTCAACCCACAAATATGGTCTTCATCTGGATGAGTAGAAATAAATCTGGTAATGTCCTTACCTGATGCGGCTTCAGTAATTTCATCCATGATTACTTCTTGGTTTTCTTCCACCATACAGCAATCGATAATAGTAAAGTTACTGGAAGCGTGTTTGATATAAAACATATCTCCCGCTTCTCCGTTTTCATCGCTAACCGCAAATGATTTAATGATAACAGACATATTATTAATGCCTCCTTTACAGTCTCAGTTCCTTTAGATACTTCGCCATCTGCGCCTGCACACAAGAAAGCTCGGTAATCGTTTCAGCGGTTATTGTTTAAGCCTTTTCACGCTGTCTGATAACTGATCCACATCCGCAGCCTCAATCATTTTGCGGTGAGCGTCATACTTTTCGTACTCTGCTACAGCCAGAGCTTCGGCCACTTCGCGCTTTACAGTACCGAAATTCTGAAGCACTTCCCTGCCGTTGAACTGCAAGAACTGGTTCAGCTTTTCTTCCCAGTCTGCCATGTGCATGGCTCGGTGGTTTTTTGCCTGCAATTCCGCGTAATCTAAATACATATTGACGATCAGGTTCAATGTGCTGAGTTCTTCCTTGGTCATATAGTTTTTCCCCACAGTCACATCCGTCTTGCGCACCTTTGCTCCCTTAAAGGAGGTCAGACCCATATTGTCCTTGGCAGCGTCCGCACGGGCCGCAATGATCTCCGGCGCTGTATGCCCGGTGGCGGCATATTCCAGCTTGTTCTGAACGGACTTGAAGAAATTCTGCGCCATGCTGCTCTGGCTGTCATAATCCACCGACAGGGCAAATATCTCCTTGACTTTCTGATAGACCCGTTTCTCGCTGGCGCGGATGTCACGGATACGCTCGAGCAATTCATCGAAGTAATCCGCACCGAATTCCTTGGGATTACGCAGTCGCTCGTCGTTCAGCACGAAGCCCTTTTTCATGTACTCCGTCAGAACGCCGCTCGCCCATCTGCGGAAATGAATGCCCACATGGCTTCGTACCCGGTAGCCAACAGCAAGGATCATATCAAGGTTATAATAATCCAACGCTCTGGCTACCTGTCGGCTGCCTTCCTTTTGAACTGTTCGGAATTTCCGAACGGTTGCTTTCTCCTCTAATTCACCATCTAAAAAAATATTTCGGATATGCTCGCTGATCGAGGATTTTGCTACCTGATACAGCTCGCACATGGACTTTTGCGTCATCCAGATCGTATCTTCCGTGAAATAGACATCAACCTTCGTGTCGCCTTTCTCGTTTTGATAAATCAGAATCCTTCCGGTGTTGGCCGGTTCGTTGTTCATAACCCCAGCTCCTCCAAATACTTCGCCATCTGCGCCTGCACCTGCGCCAGCTCTGCCTCGATGTTTGCAATATTCTGCTTCACTTCGTCGATGTCCACCGGTTCTTCTTCCTCAAAGGTGTCCACATACCGGGGAATGTTCAGATTGTAGTCGTTCTCCCGGATTTCATCCCGGGAGGCACGGTAGCTGTACTTGTCCACCTTTTCCTCGCGGGCTTCATAGGTACTGACGATCCGGTCAATATCGCTGTCGCGCAGGATATTCTGATTCTTGCCCTTCTCATAGTTGCCGTCGCCGGAGGCATCGATGAAGAGTACATCATCCCGGGTGCGGCCTTTCTTGAACACCAGAATGCAGGCGGGGATACCGGTGCCATAGAAGAGGTTTGCAGGCAGCCCGATCACGGCGTCCAGCAGGTTCATTTCAATCAGCTGCTTGCGGATCTTGCCCTCGCTCGCTCCGCGGAAGAGAACACCGTGGGGCAGTACGACTGCCATGCGTCCGTTCTCTGCATCCAGGCTGTGCAGCATATGGAGCACAAAAGCATAGTCACCCTTGGAAGAAGGGGGAACACCCCAGTCAAAGCGTTTCCACGGGTCCATGGATGCGGTCATTTTTTCCGGTTTCTTTCCCTTAGCATCCGGCGCGGCGTTGGAAAGGAAGCCGCTGTCCCACTTATCCAGACTGAACGGAGGGTTTGCGACCACCACCTGGAATTTCATGAGCTTGTCGTCTTCAATATTCTGAGGATTGAAGAGCGTGTCCCCCTGCCAGATGCGGGCGTCATCCACGCCGTGGAGGAACATATTCATCGTACACAGTGCCCAAGTCTGCGCGTTTAATTCCTGACCATAAACGGCAGCCTTGCCGCTGGAAACTTTTTTATAGGCCTTGAGCAGAAGACCGCCGCTGCCGCAGGTCGGGTCATAAATGCGGTCATTCTCCTGCGGTTTTACCAGTGCCGCTACCAGCTCGGATACTTGGCTCGGCGTAAAGAACTCACCGCCTTTTTTTCCTGCATCGGAGGCAAAATTGGCAATCATGTATTCATAGGCGTCACCGATGATATCGGAAGAACCAAGCTGACTGGGGCGAAGATCCAGGTCGTGGAAGTCTTCCAACAGATTGCGGAGGGTAGCATTTTTTTCTTTCACGTCTCCGAAATCAACCTGAGAGTTGAAGTCAATGGCGCGGAACACATTGCGGAGCTTGCCGCTGTTGTGCTCTTCGATATGGGACAGGGCAACATTGATCTTTTGACCGATTTCGTTGTCGTTGCGGTTTTCGTAGAGGAAGTCAAAGGTGGATTCATTGTCAATGGTAAATCTTTCTCGGCTCATAGCGCGTTCTACCCGGCGCTCATCGCCGCTGTAGTGCTCCATGTACTGAGCGCGCTTTTCTTTGGTAACATCGCTCAGGTATTTGACAAACAGCATAGACAGGATATAGTCCTTGTAGCGGGAGCTGTCGATCTTTCCGCGGAAGCTGTCACAGGCTTTCCACAAAGTGCGTTCAATCTCATTACGGGTTGTCATATATCAATTACCTCTCTTCATTTCTTTGTGGGCGCGGTCTATCAGCACACCGTAGTAGCGCTCTTTTTCATCAGCCAGTTGCCGAAGAAGCTTCGTTTCCTTCAACGCTAATTCGTTCATGGCTGCAATTTGCTGCTGTTCGGTTATAGGCAGCAAGGGAACTTCAAAGTCGGAAAAATATTTGGCGTTGATCGCGCCAAGCATATTACTGCTGGTGTTCTCATAGATGGACCGTTTTACCGTCGGTGTGTTAATCAACCAGAACAGGTATTCCGGAAGAAGTGCTCTGCGATCGGCACGGATAATTACGAAGTTGGAAGAAATCACAATGCCCGCCGTGGCTTCATCAATAAGAATTGCGGTATATGGGGCGGTTAATCGGACGATCACATCGCCAACCTGCGACAGATATTCCGGCGAAAGGTACTCCGCAGCGTCAAAAACATCCAACTGATCCGCTTCGATATATCCCCCGGGATGGATGGAACGCAGATTCAGCAAGGGGTATCGTATATCCGAGGGTTCTCGTGCCTGCTTTCTGGACAGAACCAGTCCGCTTCGCACAGTAGCAGAATTGCCAAGCTTCATTCGTTCACCTCATTTTGTCATGGCAAGAAAATAACAAGAAATGCTTTCAAATAATGCAGTCTTTCGACTGTTACTTATAGTATAGCAGATATTTCTAATTTGTCAATAGCTTTTGTCATGAGAAAAAAATAACGTATAAGCACCGCAAAGAAAGGCAAAAACACACCACCAAGTGCTGGAATTTCGCATGGGAGCAATCCGCAGCATTTGGTGGTATTATTTCGTGATTCGGCTTTGTGCTGATTTCAGCCCGGTAACGAAAAGGCCATTGACAAAAGCATAGGCAACATATCTACCCTTATACTCCAATCTGCTCTTTGATAAAGCGTGAATAAGCAGGAAGGCTTCAAATACCATCCTGCTTATTTGTTTGACTCACAAATGAACACCACCAGATGGTCGCCCGGACGCGGTCGAACCGGCGGTTCATCGAATGTGTAAAAAACGGAACCCGCCAAAAGGACGGCGACGGCGGGCATTTTGTTATCCCGTTCTTATACTCAAAATTGGTTGCCGTTTCGAACCTCCGTTGGCTATCGTTGCTTTTCCTATCTTCGAAACACTTCTGGGGCAGCAAGATCAGCTTTGATATCTGCATTCATTGCAACAAGTGTGCCAACCTTTAGCTTCTTCACATCGAATACCTCACGGCCGATCGCAACGGGAATTGTACCAAACGCAGTTTTTACCTGCGCGATCATAAAGTTCAATACAACGCCGCCGAAATCCACAGATACATCCCGGAAGGATGCAACCGTTCCCACAACCATGGAAAAAACCTCGTTGGGATAATCCTTTGACAATATTCCTCCGGGAGAAAGAAATGTTTCCGACAGCCCTGACATTTTGAAGCCTGTCTTTCCAATTGGTTTGTTTTTCTTGAAACCTAAATGTTTATTGAATGCATCAATGCTGTCATAAATACTCAGTTCAAAAGGAAACGCAGAAATGAAAACATCCCGTATGGTATCAGTAAGGTCTTTATAAACAGCATATTTATTGACAGTTTCAAGCTGAAAGTGCTGTTCTGAATCTGCGGTCTCTGCATCATAGTAATCTGTTGCATCTTCTGACTTTTGCAGCCTCTCCAGAAAATGAACTGATGTGGGATTGCTATTACAGAGGGTAATATCAAGGTCTTGTATTTCGTTGCGATTCTCCTTGAGATTTGTCCAAATCGAATATACGAAATGACCGATTACATCTCCCGATATCCTATCAGTCATTTCCGACCTGCCAACAAAACGTAATTTGTCCGGTGTAGCATAACCGCTGTTAATGTTCTGAAAAGCCGGTCCCAAAATATACGAGAGTAGAGCAGTGTTATGCGCGTCGTTTGTGATAGAGTTTAGATGTAGCGGCATAATCATCTTTCCTTTCCGGTTAACTTTTATTATGTGACATAATCCATGTGCATGAAACTTCGTAATTGCCTTGTATCATAGTAACATCACTCATTGCAGATGTTTACCGGATGTCCGGCATCGATGTACTTTGTGTCGAAATTGTACGCAGATGCCAACCTAAAGATATTTTTCTCCATCAAAGATCCCCCCTTAGCAACAGAATTCTTTATGTCTGCCGGAAGTTTTACAGTCGGGCAACTTCCCACCGTGTTCTGTTATCAATAATATGCAGAGACCACTTTTCTCCGCGACCCTCTACATTGGTCAGACAGAACGTAAAATTTCTGTGATTTTTCAAATCGCTGATCTTAAAATTCTCCCAGCCGTAATCCCTATACAGCATAGCCTTGTCAAATACAGTGACCGGAACTTCTCCCTTGTTTGTTTTAGCTCCATAGCCAAGATATACAAACCAGCAGTGAACGAATGCATCATACTTCCGCCGATCATATTGGTTAAAAGCGTCAAACATCACATCGAAATCCAGCGAGTCAAAGAGTCTTTCTCCATCAACAACCAAATCGGGGTTTCCGCCGTGCTCCAAAAGAAGATTGAGCGTATCTGCTCCGACATACTCATTATCAATATGAGGCAGCCACAACATAATATTATCATCGTCAAATATCGCATTTGGGTCCAAGCCGAATTCAAGGAGAAGTTCAACGATTTCATAAAGGCGGGTGCTGTGCAGATTTGGCAGCAGGATGGGTTCGGAAAAGCGGTGCTTTTCAAAACAATACAAGTCTTCATTTACATCATCGAGATGCTCCATGGCGCATTCGTTTGACACAAAGCGCGTTCCTGCGTAGGAAACCTCTTCCGGGCTGTAATGGCCGTTTTCGAGCTCCGTGCGGATTTTTCTGAAATCAGGAGGAATTTCCTTCAGCATCTCCAGAAGCTTTGCTGTCTTTTCCTTAAGTGTCGCTATTTTCGTCAAAGTGCATTCACCTCACAATTTCAAAATAAGTGGCGGATTTTCCTTCCGGAACTTCGCCGAAATTCGTAGAGAAGCGAATCCGGATCCCATTGTCAAAAGAAACATAAATATTCGGCTGGCGGAAGATTTGGGAACCGGAAGAGACTTCTTTGTGCTTGAAGGAGACGCGTTTCACTTTTGCTCCCACAACCGCCCGCAGTTCCTTGACGGGAATGCATTTGGTCATATCTAAGGTAGGTACGGGGTTCGCTCTGGTATAGATGTTTGGATTTGCTTCGATAATCAGGGTTTTGGTTTTGGCGAGAAATAAAATCATATCCGGTATTTCAAATTTGCTGCCCTCCACCAGTGATACCGGTTTTGAATCGGCGCTGTACGCAAGAACAGACTCGACTTTTCGCCCGATAAAATTATGCCAAAGGTCAATATCTGAATAGGGCAATCCTTTCCTTGCGTGCGCAACAATTTCATATAACGGATAGTATATGTTTTCACACTTGTGATTGCCCGCACAGCACCGCTGATAACTTTCCTCGGTTCCGATCGCCTTGAGCAACGAAACCCACTGCTCATCCGTTCCCTTTGCCCCGGCCTCCAGCAGCACCTTGGCTGTTGAGAAAATATACTTATCATAGGTTGTGAATAGTATTGACTCGATACATCGGAGTCCCAACTTTTCGGAATCAAAACCCGAAAGCAGCACCGTTTTTACGATATCTGTAAACTTATTTCCATGCTCTAAGCTTAAAAATATCTTGGAGAGAAACGCTTTTCCGTACTTGTTGACTGCATTTACATTCGCACCATCTTCAATTTGACGGCAAATCGCTTCATAGTCGGGTCGAGCGGCTTCGCAAAGGCTGATAATCCGGTCTTCAAGCACGCCGAATTCGTATTCATCCATATCCGTTTCACCCCTTACCAATTGTATTTCAGATCATGCCACATAAGGTAGGGAATACTTGGTTGTCCTTCTTGCACTACCTTCCCATATTCCCTTGGTTCGATGACGAATGGCCAGCCGAGTCCTTTGCGGACAACTTCAAATTTTCCGGAATATACTTTCGTCCCATCCGGCAGATAGAAATCACCGAAAATAGGGTAATTGGGTCCATACGCGTTGTTTATCTCGTAGGTTCCTTCAAAGCGCAGTTGCCCGTTAGGGTAGAATTCTTTTCCGGAAACAAGCCCTTTCACATTAAATATACCTTCTTGATATTTCGTTCCGTTTGGAAAATACGAGGTGCCGTAGCCGTAGGCTTTTCTGTATTTGATATTTCCCTCGTAAACAAGGTTTCTTTTTTCATCGAACAACCTGCCCCACGCAGTTCCTGCATAGCTGTAATCAATGAATTCTGCGCTGAAAGTATTCTTGTCTTGCACTACTATCACCACGCAGGGTCACACAATAATCAACCTCTATAAGTGTAAAAGAGTTTTACCTGCTTTCCGTAGGAGTGACCGCCCATATGAAAGCGTTCTTATTACAAAAGTGAACATCAAGTCGAACCTCTCATTATTACTTTAAAATGACGCTCGCCTTTGCAATCACCCATCTGTTGATTCAAGTATATCATAAGCTATGTCCAAAAAATCGTACTGAAGTATAGAATTTTGCGTCAGCAGCAGTTTTTTTGATTATTTTTTGGCGCAGTACAGAAAGAATCGTATCGGGCTTGGTTGTATCCGCTGTACTTGGAGCAGCCTGATATCATCCGCATGAACATCTGCACCGGCAGTGTTCCCCTTTTTCAGTTCTACGTTTTTATGGCATTGATAAAAGGAGTCCCGTAACGATACAAACCGCACTAACAAAAGAATATGCACCCGCCGGGTGCACAACAGAAAAACTCAGAGGACATGTTAAATCCTCTGAGCGTTATCATCAATATGTAATGTCTTTGATAAAAACAAAAAAATCCGAACCTATTTCCAATCGGAAAAAAGTTCGGAATTTTCATGTATGGTGGACGATATAGGACTCGAACCTATGACCTTCCGCACGTCAAGCGGATGCTCTAGCCAGCTGAGCTAATCGTCCGTAGCGAGGCTTATTATAGACCATCCTGCGGAATTTGTCAAGCACTTTTTTCTATTTTTGAAATTTCTTTGTTGACTTTGGCGGCAAAACTCGGTATCGTTAAGAAAGAAGGAGGTCGTTCTATGGTTCGGCATATTGTAATGTGGAAATTCCGCGAGGATGCACAGGAGCAGGCGGAGGAATTCTTACGCAAGCTTGCTGCGTTGGAGGGCGTGATCCCCTGCATTCGCGGGATGCAGGTGCTCCGTTCAGCGGAGACAGGCAGCGCGTATGACGCGGTGCTGATCGCAGACTTTGACTCGTTGGAAGCGGTGCAGCAGTATAAGGACGATCCGCGCCATCGGGCGGTCTCCGCATTATGCAAGGAGATCCGCACCGACCGCCGCGCAATCGACGTCACGCTATGAAGCAGTGGTGCGTCTATATCCTGCGCTGCGGCGACGGCACGCTCTACACGGGCATGACCGAGGATTTTGAAAAGCGCCTCGCCGCGCATCGAAGCGGCAAGGGCGCAAAATATACCAGAGGTCGCGCACCCTTGGAGGCTGTCTATCAAGAGGCGTGCGAATCCAAATCCGACGCGCTGAAGCGGGAATACGAAATCAAGCGCCTGACACGTCAGCAAAAGCTTGCCCTAATCGCGTCAGACGCTTGACGGAGGACTGTGAAAAAAGTCTCCGATCTATGAAATCTATTGTAGGGCGGGGACATGTCCCCAATGTCCGCGAAGCGGCAGACGGTACGGGGAACCAGGTTTGTACGCACTCGGTAGTTCCTACACACTGGCGGATACTATCCGCCCCTACAGCGTTGACTGCGACATATCTCGTAGTAGGCTGTTAAAACTAAAACTTTACTTCCTGAGATGCGCACCCTTGAGATTGGAAGCAGTACGCCGTAGGGCGCGACGACCTCGGCGCGCCGGTGCAGGAACTACCAAATACGTACAAACTCGTTCGTCTGTACTGTCTGCCGCTTCGCGGACGGCACGCCGAGTCGTCGTGCCCTACGATCCGCCGACGAAGCTTCTTTATAAAGTTTTAGATTTAACAGTATAGTAGGGACGACTATCAGCCGACCGTTTTTGATTCTTGCGAAGCACATCACAGTCATTCACCATTCACGCTCAGTCCTTAGCCTAACAGAGAGTTCCTACACACGGCGGGGCATGTCCCCTGCCTACACAATGACATGCCGGGGCGTTATTAACCGCCTCGTTTTTTATTCTCCGGCGCGAATGATCACATCGCCGCTGGCGGAGTCAAAGCTGTAGCGATTTGCGCCGCTGCCGCAGACGAAAAGATCCTTGCCGTTGCTGCCGAGGAAGCCCTCCACGCGCAGGTCGCCCGAGGCGGCATCCAGCTCGGCGGTAAATTCCGCGTCCTTCGGGAGGGTAAGCTCGGTTCTGCCGCTGGCGGTGCTGACCTCGATCTTGCGCGGCACCGTCGCGGTGGTAATGCGCAGATCACCGCTGGCGCTGTCAAATTCGACGGTTTCTACGCTGCCCGAGAGAATCGCTCTGCCCGAGGCAGCGTCCATTTCAAAGCTGCCGACTGTGCAATTCTCCAAAGTGCAGTCCCCGCTGGCAGTGTCCGCCTCAAAGGAGGAGAAGCTGCAATCCACAGCGCGCAGCTCGCCCGAGGCGGTGTCCAAATCAAAGCTCTGCGCAGTCACGCCCTGTACGGTAATATCCGCAGAGGCGGTGTCAATCTCAAAGGAACGCAGTGCCGCAGCCTGCGACTGCGGGATCAAAAGTTCAAGCGTCTTGTTTGTGCTTGCGCCCCAATAGAAGCCGTTCTTACGATACTGCACAGTCAGCGTTCCGTTACGCAGGCGGTAACGAAGCTGTTCCTTTTCGCTGCCTGCGCCCGTCTCCGTCAGGACGATCTCGTCGCCGTCATAGGTACGGATGTCTACGGAGCCGCCAATCCAGTGCAGCTCGATGCACGAAAGCTCACCCTTCACGCTGCCGCCGCCGACGGTGTAGCTCTCCGGCTCGGCGTAGTTCATCCCTCCGCCAAAGAAGCTGGGCAATTCGCCGTCAAACCGCAGCGCAAAGACCAGTACGCCGATCAGCACGACTGCAAGCAGGGAGAACAGAATAATTTTTACGACGCCCTTCGTCATTGTTTTTTTCCTCCTTTTATCAGGTCAAATACGCCGGACAGCACGCCGTGCAGCGCGCCGCCGACCGGGAATACTAACCACGTTACAAGCCACTTTTCCGTGTGCAGCGTAAGGCACAGGTAAGCGCTCAGGACAAGCAAGCCGAGTATCCCGCGGCAGATGCGGTATGCGCCGGCTTTTCCCCTTGCCAGCAGGACGACGCCCGCGATGAGATCTCCGAGAACGCCCGCGAAGGGAAAGACCAGCCACGCGAAAAACCAGCTCACAAAGTTGCCGATCAGGGAGAATACACACGCCGCCGCGATCCAATAGAGCGCCGTGGAGATGCCCCGCGCAGCGGAGACGGGCTGTTTTTCGGGCTTTGCGGCAGCGCCCTGCACTTCGGAGGCAGGCGCTGCCGTCTGCTTTCCCCCGCGCTGCGCGGAGAGCACAACAAGAACCGTTGCAATGGCGACGATAATGAACATGAGACTCACGCCGAGGGCATCCCCTGCCGCGCCGCCGACAACCTCATCAAAGAAAATGGGCGGTATGACGCAGAGCACATACATTCCGATGCCGACGGCGCGCTGCTTCCGCGCATAGGTCGCTTTCCAATCGGTCGGCCAGACGATCAGGGTTGTCGCGACGGCAGCGATGACGAACATCAGGCAGGTGCCAAGCTCCGCGCCGATGCCGCCAAACGCCTCCCCGATCACGGTCGGGATCACGCAGAGAATATAGAGTGCGATTGCAACCGCGCGCGTCGCGGGGAAGGTCTTCTGCTTCGGGCAGAGCGGACTCAACAGCGCGTCAATATCGCCGATTGCGGTAAAGGCGGTGCTGTAGGCGTCCGTCTCGCTTTTTCCCGCTGCAAGCTCCTCGTCATAGCGGTCTAAGGTGTTTTGCAGGATTTCATCGTGCAGCTCCTGCACCTGCGCCGTCCGCGGCGCGTTTGCAAAGTGCGCGTCGATGGCGGCGATCAATTTGTTTCGCATGGCTGTGCCTCCGTTTCGATGAGTTTGTCAATGATGGATTTTGCCTCGTTCCAGAGGGCGACTTGATTTGCATAGGTCTGCCTTCCGAGGGGTGTGATACGATAGTAGCGGCGGCGCGCGCCGGTGGCCTCTCCGCCCCAGTAGGATTCAATCTGTCCGGTATCCTCCAAACGGCGGAAGGCGCTGTAGAGCGTCGCCTCCTTCAGTTCATAACGCGAATCGGAAATTTGACGCACGGTTTTGTTGATCTCGTAGCCATAGCTGTCCTGCCGCAAAAGCTGCGCAAGAATGATCGTCTCGGTATTGCCGCGAATCAGGTCGGCAGTGATGGACAAAGCGGACACCTCCTTATCGGAAGTCTTGCTTCCTGATGTTCGCATTATAGCACGAGATACCTCGCCTGTCAAGGTATCTCTGAAAAAATATATTTCAAATCAAAAACTGTTTTGGCTAAGAGTGAATGACTGAGGTGTGCTCCGCAAGAATCAAAAAACAGGCTGCTGATAGCTGCGCAGCCGTTGGCGACGAAGGAGCCTTACGGATGCGGCGTACCCCTTGCGGGTGCCGCCGCTACGAGATATGTGGCAGCCAACGCCGTAGTAGTTTGTAACAGTTAAAAGTTGTGTATCAGCCTCTGTAGTAGGCA
>JBJDYD010000190.1:0-22472 GCA_051867015.1 Faecousia sp.
CCAATTTGCGGCAGGTCTTTTTGTTGCCCCTTTTACAACATAATCGTGATTATGTTCTCAGCCATTGGAGTGATTGCGGGCATGACAAAACAAGTGAAATCAAAGCAGCGTGTAGCAGACCACGGTGAGGTATTCACCGCCGAGCGAGAGGTTAAAGCCATGTGTGACCTTGTCAAAACCGAGACAGAGCGTATTGACAGCCGCTTTTTGGAACCCGCCTGCGGCGATGGGAATTTCCTTGCGGAGATCCTGCGGCGGAAGCTGGCAGTTGTGAAGAAAAAATACAGGAAGTTCCCGATGGACTACGAAAAGTACTCTGTTTTGGCTGTCAGCAGCATTTACGGTGTGGACATTCTGCAGGACAACTGCGAGGCCTGCCGGGAGCGGCTTTTCGAGATCTGGGACAAGGAGTACACGACAGTCTGCAAAAAAGATGTCAATGAGAATTGCCGCCGCTCTGTCCGGTTCATTCTCTCCCGCAATATCGTCTGCGGCAACGCGCTGAGCTTGATGCGCGTGGACGAAAACCAGGAAGACACCGCCGAACCCATCGTATTCTCTGAATGGGCATTTGTGACCGGCTACCAACTTCAGCGCAGCGACTACACCTTTGCCAAGCTGATGCAGGGCGATGACGAGGCCCGTGATCTGTTCGGCAGCAGAAAGAAAAAGCGCAAAGAGCAGGAGGAACAGATGACACTGTTCGATTCGGCAGAAGCGGAAGAAACACCCGACGACGAGGGGGATTTCCTCAAGAAATATGTGACGCACTACAGGAGGGTATGGGAAAATGAGCAATGATTTTTATTCCGGCATCTATAACCCGGATGTTCTTTCCTGTCTTGCCAACCTCTCCAACGATGAGGTTTTCACGCCGCCGGACGTGGCAAACTCGATGCTGGATATGCTGCCGCAAGAGCTGTTTCGGGATCCAAATACCAAGTTTTTGGACCCGGCATGCAAATCCGGTGTGTTCCTACGTGAGATCGCCAAACGCCTGCTCACCGGGCTGGAACCGATCATCCCCGATCTGCAGCAGCGCGTCGATCACATCTTTCATCATCAGCTTTACGGTATCGCGATCACGGAGCTGACCAGCCTGTTATCCCGCCGTGGTGTGTATTGCAGCAAGTACCCCAACAGCGTGTATTCCGTCACTCGGTTCGACAATGCGGAGGGAAATATTCGCTACAAACGGTTCCCACACCATTGGAAGAACGGAAAATGTGTCTTTTGCAGCGCAGCGCAAAGCCAATACGACCGTGACGAAATGCTCGAGACTCATGCCTATGAGCTGATCCACACCACCAAACCGGAGGATATTTTTAAGATGAAATTTGACGTAATCATCAGCAACCCGCCGTATCATTTGAGCGATGGTGGAAATGGTGCAAGTGCAATTCCGATATATAACAGATTTATTGAGCAAGCAATTAAATTAAAGCCGCGCTATTTAACAATGATTGTGCCGTCTCGGTGGATGACAGGAGGCAGAGGATTAGATGATTTCAGATATAAAATGATTCATGATAAACGGTTCGTTGAGTTGCACGATTATTCAGATGCGTCTGAGTGCTTTAATGGTGTCGAGATAAAAGGCGGAGTGTGCTATTTTTTGTGGGCAAGAGATTATAATGGACAATGCAATATTCTTCACTATGAAAATAACACGATTGAACACTCTGTGCGATATTTGGTCGAAGATGGAGATGAAATATTCATAAGAAGGAAAATACTGATTGACATAAAACGTCGAGTTTGGTCATTTTCAGGCACCTCTTTCGATACCATCGTGTCTTCTATGAAGCCTTATGGTTTTCGAGGCGATGTTTTTAAGCTGCCTGAAAAATATGGATTCCCCAAAATGAGCAGTACTCCTATTGCTGGAGGATATAGACTTTTGGGATTAGATGGAAATAAACGCACCTACAGATATCTTCC
Source organism: Faecousia sp. (assembly GCA_051867015.1). Classification (GTDB taxonomy): domain Bacteria; phylum Bacillota; class Clostridia; order Oscillospirales; family Oscillospiraceae; genus JAZOXB01. The sequence continues at coordinate 1,942 of JBJDYD010000190.1, forward strand.
AAACAACTACCCAATTCCAAAACGTGATATGCTTAATGAGTATAAAATCTTCATCGCCAGAAACTGGGGTTCTGGCGATTTAAGCGACATCCCCTCTTCTCCTGTAGCTGCTTCACCTGGGGATTTATGTACAGAAACATTTTTGCAAATTGGGCCGTTTAGAAACAGGGATGAGTTAAACAATGCCATGTCATATATTCAAACGAAATTTTTCCGTGCAATGGTTGGTATCCGTAAACAAGATCAAGGGGCATCACGCGCTGTTTACCACTATGTTCCCATGCAGGATTTTTCCAAGCCTTGGACAGATGCCGAACTCTACGCAAAATACGGTCTGACCGACGAAGAGATTGCGTTTATCGAATCAATGATCCGCCCGATGGATGTATCCGGGGGTGATGAATAATGCCGGAAATGGATTTCTTCCCCCAGCGACCGGCTGTCCATCCGATGATCTACGCCTATCGGGACAGGAACCCGGACTATGCCGGACTATTGAAGGTGGGCTACACCGAAAAAGATGTGGACAGGCGGGTTGCGCAGCAGTACCCCACCAAGCGTCCCGACGGCAAGGTGCCTTACGAGATCGTATATCGCACCTCTGCCATGCGGGAGGATGGCTCCTGCTTTACCGACCACGATGTACATCGAATGCTCCGGCGGAAAAAGATCGTCGGCGTCGGTGGCGAGTGGTTCCGCTGTGATGTGGCAGAGCTGGAAGCGGCTGTGCTGGCGGTCAAGACCGACACCAGCAATGAGGAAAACCGCACCCGCAACTTTGCCATGCGCCCGGAACAGGAGGAAGCCGTCAACAAGACCATCGCCTATTTCCGTTCCGCCAAGCAGGATGCGCCGGATCGTGCGCCGAAATTCCTGTGGAATGCCAAAATGCGTTTTGGTAAGACCTTTGCTTCCTATGAGCTGGCAAAGCGGATGGGCATGAAAAAGATCCTTGTGCTGACCTTCAAGCCTGCCGTCGAAGCGGCGTGGGAAGAAGACCTGATGACGCACAAGGATTTCGAGGGCTGGCAGTTCATCTGCCGTGATGGGATGCACTACGAGGATGCCGACCTGTCCCGCCCCATCGTCTGCTTCGGGTCATTTCAGGATTACCTCGGTACCAATGAAAGCGGCGGTATCAAGGCAAAAAACGAATGGGTACATACCACAAACTGGGATATCGTAATCTTTGACGAGTACCATTTCGGCGCTTGGCGGGACAGTGCCAAAAAGCTGTTTGAAATGGATAATGAGGACGAAGATTACGACTTCGATATGGAAAAGTACAAGAAGGATGAGGCAGACAACGCCTATAACGAAACCTTCCTGCCCATTACCACTTCATACTACCTGTTCTTGTCCGGCACTCCGTTTCGTGCCATCAACAGCGGCGAATTTATCGAGGATCAGATCTATAACTGGACCTATTCCGACGAGCAGCGGGCAAAAGAAAGCTGGGACGGCAGCACGGACAACCCCTATGCGGCGCTGCCCCGGATGGTCATGATGACCTACCGTATTCCCGACAGCATCCGCCAGATCGCCATGCAGGGACAGTTTAATGAGTTCGACCTGAATGTGTTCTTCTCCGCAAAATACGGCGAGATGAACAAGCCGGAGACCGCCCGCTTTGTCTATGAAAACGAGGTGCAAAAGTGGCTGGATCTGATTCGAGGCTCCTATCTTCCCGCCAGCGTGGATGATATGAAGCTTGGGCAGGACAAGCGACCGCCCATGCCGTTTTCGGACACCCGTCTGCTGAATGTTTTGTCCCACACCTTCTGGTTTTTGCCCAATGTGGCAAGCTGCTACGCCATGAACAATCTGCTCCGACAAAAGCAGAACAGCTTTTACCACGATTATCACATCAATGTCTGCGCCGGAACCAAGGCTGGTATCGGCGTGGATGCACTGGTGCCGGTACAAAAATCCATGGGCGACCCGCTGACAACGAAAACGATCACGCTATCGTGTGGCAAGCTGACCACCGGCGTGACCGTTAAGCCGTGGACGGGGATCTTTATGCTGCGCAATCTGAAAAGCCCGGAGACCTATTTTCAAGCAGCGTTCCGGGTACAGTCGCCCTGGACGGTACGCACTTCTTCCGGTACGGATCAGATTATGAAGCATGAGTGCTATGTGTTTGACTTTGCGCTGGATCGTGCGCTCAAGCAGATCTCGGACTATTCCTGCCGTCTGAATGTTAACGAGAGCAATCCGGAGAAGAAGGTTGCCGAATTCATCAATTTCCTGCCCGTGCTGGCATATGACGGCAGCAGTATGAAGCAGATCGACGCACAGGACATTTTGGACATTGCTATGGCGGGCACCTCGGCAACTCTGCTGGCCAAGCGCTGGGAATCCGCCTTGCTGGTCAATGTGGATAACGACACACTCAAACGGCTGATGGCAAACAAAGAGGCCATGGAAGCCCTGATGAAAATCGAAGGGTTCCGCAGCCTGAATTCGGACATTGAGACCATTATCAACAAGTCGGAAGCCGTGAAAAAGGCGAAAAAGGAAAAGGGCGAGGAGCTTACCAAGCAGGAGAAGAAAGAACTCTCCGAAGAAGAAAAAGAATATAAATCCATGCGCAAGAAAATTCAGGAGAAGCTCATCAAATTTGCCACCCGTGTACCGGTCTTTATGTATCTGACGGATTATCGGGAACGCTCTTTGAAAGATGTCATCACGCAATTGGAGCCGGGGCTTTTCAAAAAGGTAACCGGCTTGGATGTAAAGGACTTCAATCTGCTGGTGGAGCTGAATGTGTTCAATGCAAGCCTGATGAACGATGCCATATTCAAATTCAAGCGCTATGAGGATTCCAGTCTTTCCTACACTGGGTTGACCAAGCACGAAAACGAGGACATTGGCGGCTGGGATACTGTCATCAAGCGGAAGGAATATGAAACACTGTTCTTCAATCAACAGTCAACAATGGATGCTCCGGAGATCGACGAAAGCGATATGCCGGAAACCGTCGAGGAGGAACCGCGAAAGACTCCGGAGCCTGTTCGTTTGATGCCGGCAAAGACGGATTTTGTTACCGCTGCCTTTGGCATTAAATCGCCTGTGACCCCCGCTGCGACCAAGCAGCCGGAAAAGCCGAAGGTCGATGTTTCCGGCGTCAAGGTTGGATCGGAAGTGATGCACGGCAAGTTCGGCCCCGGCAAAGTGATCGAGCTGAGCGGCGGGTATGTGACCGTCAGCTTTGCAGATGGCGAAAAACGCTTTATGTTCCCCGGCGCTTTTGAATCTGGATTCTTAAAAGTTCAGTAAATGCAAAAGATCCCCTGACCGCCGCGGCTGATATGTTCATAGGTTTCTTGGACTCTTTAGCAGATGGATTCATACCTTGGAAGATTCCTTAATGATATATTGCTGAAGTGCAGTGATATACGGCTAACACAGCACGATATACTTGCTGCGTAAATATGATGTCATACCCTTTCTCAAAGGAATGCGTATGATTACAAAAAGCACGCTTTCGCGTGCTTTTTGTATGGTGGAAGCGGGGGGAGTTGAACCCCCGTCCGAAAATAGCTTGACAGGAACTTCTCCGGGTGCAGGTCGTTATTTGCATTCCCTTATCCGAGCGGGAACGAACACCCTTTCGGATTTGGTAGCTTCATTGATGCATGGTACGGGCAAAGCTTACCGCACGCACGTTCTCCACTAAAATCACACCCGAGCCCGACTCGTGGACCTTTCGGGGCGGATGGGCCGGCCTAATTAGGCAGCCAGAGCGTACTGATTGTTGTCAGTTAATTTTTAAAAAAGTTGCCCGTTTTATCGTGGTCAGGCGCCACGACCCGCTATTCCTGCCTCACTACCCCCGTCGAAACCGTTGCGCCCCCATATTCAGGCGGCAAAGTGCCGCCGGAAGTAACAGCTTAGAATCTGCCATAAGGATCCTTGAGCTTCTTCGGCTCAGGATAGGTCTCGCCCTTCGTATCGACGCGTACAGACTTCATTTTTTGCTCGACCTCGGGACGGTCATTGCGGTCGGTCTTGACCTTGCAGATGGCATCTACTACCTCCATGCCCGTCAACACCTTACCAAAGGCGGCATACTGTTTGTCCAAATGCGGCGCATCCTGATGCATGATAAAGAACTGCGAGCCGCCGGAATTCGGGGACTGCGCTCTCGCCATCGAGAGCACGCCGCGCTTATGCTTCAGCTTGTTATCCACGCCGTTGAACAGGAACTCACCCTTGATGCAATACCCGGGGCCGCCCATGCCGGTTCCCTCGGGGCAGCCGCCTTGGATCATAAAGCCCGGGATGACGCGGTGAAAGATCAGCCCGTCATAGAAGCCGCTGTTTGCCAGCGCGATAAAGTTATATACCGACTGCGGCGCGACATCGGGATACAATTCTGCGGTGATCACGCCGCCGTTTTCCATCTCAATGGTTACAATGGGATTCTCCATTTCAGCGATTCCTTTCTTTCATGGCGCGGTCAATCTGACGGCGCGCGTCTTTGTTTGCGGCATCCTGCCGTTTGTCATAAAGTTTTTTACCCTTGCAGAGCGCAATTTCAAGCTTTACTCGGGAATTTTTCAGGTAAACGGAGAGCGGAATGATCGCATAGCCCTCCAGCTTGACCTTGGAATACAGGCGCATGATCTCGCGCTTGTGCATCAACAGACGGCGGGGACGCATGGGATCTTTATTAAAAATATTCCCCTGCTCATAGGGACTGATATGCATTTGGCGGATCCAAAGCTCGCCGTCCTTCACGGCGCACCATGCGTCCTTCAGATTGAGTGTGCCGAGGCGGATGGACTTGACCTCCGTGCCGAACAGCTCGATGCCGGCTTCAAAGCGTTCTTCCACGAAATACTCATGAAATGCTTTAGGATTTTTTGCAATGATCTTTACGCCCTTCTCCATCCGCTCACCGCCCTTCAAATTCATTATATCACTGCTGTCAAGTCTGTTTTTGCCCAAAAAGGAAGGCTTCAAACGCATCGACAGTCTCAAAATAATGATCGCTGTTTCCGCGCATAAAGTCGATAATCACGGGATCGGAATGCGACCACCCGGCGCAGGCAAAGGGTACACCGCAGGAATGCGCCATGTCATAGCCGTTTTTCATATCATCCACCATCAGAAGTTCATCCGAACGCAGTGAGAAACGCCGCATGATTTCCCGCAAAGCATAGGGATTCGGCTTTCTCAATTCCTCAGGCAGCTCCCACGCGTAAACGGCATCCGGCTGAAAACCAAAATTACGTTCATAGTCACGGGCGATATTCTCCACACTGGAATGGGACGAGACGCAGATCAATCCGCCCTCTGCGCGAAAACGGTGCAATATCCTGTCAATACCGTCATATGCAGGCGGAATGTGCGTGCGGACATAGACCTTCCAATATTCAAACCCGGCATTGAGTTCCTCTTCATTCAAATGCAGCACTTCGCGGCACATTCCCGCAAAGCCGTAGTCAAAGCAATGGCGGTTGAATTCCGCAAAAGAGATCAGACGCTCGGGATATATGCGCCGAATGTTTTCAACAAACGCCGGATAGTTTACCGTCTCGGCGCTTCTGACGACCGTATCGTCATGATCGAGCACTAAACATCGAAAGCGCGCCATATGCCGCCTCCTTTTGAGGATTCTCGGAACAGCCTGCTGCTCCGCTGCGCCTGATTATAGCAGAAAATCGGCGTTTTGGCAAGCCTGTAAAAGAAAGGACAGCTCAGCGGCGCTCTCCCTCCTTGTAGTCCTCGTCAATGCGCTTTTTCCAGTTTGCGCAAATCGGGTTGCTCATCCGAACATCGCTGATGGTTTCACTTAAAACCTCGAAATTCAGAGCGGTTCCCCTGCTGTCACAGCGGTAATTCGCAGCGTGAGTCGGCGCAATACCGAAATGACGCGCCGTTTCTACGGCGTCAATGTTTGCGCCGAGGAACAGGAATTCCCAGCCGTATTTCGTTTTCTGCCGCTCGATCATCTGTTTGACCTTTTCCGCCGTATAGCTGCGGCTGGCATTTTCCATGCCGTCAGTTGTGATAATGAAAAGCGTATGCTCCGGCACATCCTCCTCACGCGCGTACTTATGCACATTGCCGATATGATGGATTGCGCCGCCGATTGCATCGAGTAAAGCGGTACAGCCGCGGACGGTATAATCCCGCTCTGTCATAGGGGCAATCTTTCCGATTTCCACGCGGTCGTGAAGAACCTCGCACACATTATCAAACAAAATCGTAGAGACAAGCGCCTCTCCCTTCTCCTGCTTCTGCTTTGCAAGCATGGAATTGAAGCCGCCGATGGTGTCGGACTCCAATCCGCTCATGGAGCCGCTGCGATCCAGAATAAATACGATTTCCGTCAGGTTTTTCTTCATTTTATGTTCCTCCCATAGAAAAAATATGACTGCTCGGTTGTTACCTTGCAGTCATATGATACAACGAGATGAAACGGATTTGGTCGCATGGCAGGCGACAAATACGCGCAAGCCTATGTACCCAACAAGCACTGGTCAAACGCAAAAAGCGCCTCATTGATCTCAAAGATATTGTAATTCCCCGTTTGGATGAAATACTCTACGATGATGTCAAATTTATTGGAGTGGGACAGCGCAAAGCCTGCTTTCATCAGCATGTCCTTCGTTTCACTAAGCGGCAGCTCCAGCGCAATGGCAAAGGCAAGCACGGTGGGCTTTGAAGGTTTATACAGCTTATCGCTTCGGATCTTGGAAAAAAGTTTGCGGTCGATGTTTGCCTTCTTATAGCACTCGGAGTCTTTCATTCCCTTTTCATCAATCTTCCGCAGCAGCATCTCGGAAAAGCTCTCGTCAATCTGACCCAGCGCGTCTGCAAGCGTGAAATGCCCCTTTGCGGGCATCGGTAAGGAAGCACACGGCGCAGGTATTCTCTCCTCAACCTCGCGGGGGAAAGACGCATCAAATTCCGGCATATTGAGCAGAGGGGTGCATTCATAAAAGCTGTTGCCATGTTCATCTACATAGTTATCATCAATGTACTCAGCAATATCCGTAAATAGCTTTTCACTGATTTGGTATGCCGCCTTATCAAAAATGACAATATAAACAGTCATGTCATTTTCCAGCAAAAACGAGCTGATCGTGTCAATGGCAACGCGGAGCGCCTCAGCTTTCGGGTAGCCGTAGATGCCTGAAGAGATCAAAGGGAAAGCGACCGTTTCGCAATGCTTCTCCTTTGCGAGCGCGAGGGCGGTTTGATAGCAGGACGTAAGCAGCGCTCGTTCTCCGTGTCTGCCGTCGATCCAGCGAGGTCCAACCGCATGGATAACATAGCTGCACGGAAGCCGGTAGCCCTTGGTCAGCTTGGCGCTGCCGGTATCACAGCCGCCCAGCGTTCTGCACTCGGCAAGCAGTTCGGGACCTGCAGCGCGATGAATGCACCCATCCACTCCCCCGCCGCCGAGCAAAGCACTGTTCGCGGCATTCACGATCGCATCCACCTTCATTTTGGTAATGTCATTGCGAACAATTTGCAGCGGCATCGCCGATCTCCTCCTTCTATGACGAAAAGTCGCTTTTACCATTATAGTATACCTGATTTTTCAAATAAGTCAAGAATACGCAGTTACATAAAGTTGACAGCCGAGGGGAGTATATCCCTTCGGCTGTCATTCTTATGCATTATTTGCTTTCAAGCCAGCGCATCAAAATGGTGGCAATTTGTGCGCGGGTGGCATTGTCTTGCGGCAGCAGTTTTCCGTCGCTGCCTGCAATCAGTCCCTCAGCAACAGCCCAGTTCATAGCCTCAACGGCATATTCGCTGATCTTGCTTGCATCCGGGAAAGCGTTGAGCTTATTTTCTTTGACCGGTTCGGACTTGGTATAGCGGTACAGAATCGCAGCGATCTGCTCGCGCGTGATGGGAGTGTTCGGAGCAAAGGTCGTTACCGTGACACCGTTAACCACGCCATTCTGCGCGGCCCAGCGGATCGCATCAGAATACCACTGCCCATCCTCAACATCCGTAAACGGCATATTTCCCGTCACTGTCGGTTCACCTGCGATACGGTAGAGGACAGTGACCAACTGTGCTCGCGTCAGAGTGCCCTCAGGCTCAAAGGTACTCGCGCTCATGCCGGTCATGAGTCCCTTGCGCATCATATAGTCCACGGCATCATGATACCATGCATTTTTCGGCACATCGGTCATTTTCTCGCTCGAGCAAGCAACGGCAGAAAGTACCGTTTCCTCCTTTATACCACAAACGCTGCAAACATGTTCCTGTTTTCCGGTCTCTGTGCAGGTCGGCAGTTCTACCGTCACCCATCCGCCGTAGCTGTGTCCGGTCGCTGCGATTACTGTATCAGAAACCGCAAGCTCGCACGTTCCTGCCGCGTCGCTGAAGGTCTTTTTACAGACGGAGCAGGTCCAATATGCAATATTGCCCGACTCCGTGCAGGTCGGTGCCTTTGCCGCTGTTGCGTTCAGCTTGTGACCTACGGCAGGAACCGTCTCCTGCGCAACGAGGATCGCATTACAGACGGCGCAATGGGAGCCTTCTGTTTTGCCCTCACCCGTACAGGTTGCGGGAACGGCAGGATCACTCACCGGCGTATGGCCTGTTGCGGGAATCGCCTCCTGTGCAACAAGAATCGTGTTGCAGACGGCACAATGGGAGCCTTCCGTCTTACCTTCTTCCGTACAGGTCGCAGGGACGGCGGGATCGCTCGCCGGCGTATGACCTATTGCAGAAACCGGCTCTTGCGCAACAAGGATCTCACCGCAGACGGCGCAGTGGGAGCCTTCCGTCTTACCTGCTTCCGTGCAGGTTGCAGGAACGGCGGCATCGCTCACCGGCGTATGGCCTGTTGCGGGAACCGGCTCCTGTGCAACGAGAATCGTGTTGCAGACGTCGCAATGGGAGCCTTCCGTCTTACCTGCTTCCGTGCAGGTCGCGGGAACGGCGGCATCAACGACTGCCGTATGCCCTGTTGCGGCAACAACGGTATCGGCAAGCGTGATTTCCTTTTCGCCGTCTGCATCGCTGAAGAGCTTATTGCAAACGGAGCAAGTCCAGTAAGCAATATTGCCGGACTCCGTGCAGGTCGGCGCATTGGCTGCGGTTTCCTGCATGGTATGACCCGTTGCAGGGATTACTTGACCGGCTGCGAGAAGGGCGTTGCAGACGGTGCAATAGGTATCGCCCGTGTAGCCGTCCTCCGTGCAGGTCTCAGCGCGCACATTGCGAAGCTCGGTTGTCGGATGATCGCACAGCTTGGAGGGATCTATAAGTTTCACGTTGTCAACGCCCGCTTTTTCGCCCTCATAGCCGTTGAGCTTGGTATATCGGAATGCAAAGGTTACGTTCTCCTTGCAATAGAAGGCGGGAATCTCAACTTCCGCGTGACCGGACTGGTACAGATATCCATTGTTTTCAAGCGTACTTGCATCCCAGATCTTGGTCCATGTCTCACCGCCGTCCAAGGAAGCTTCCAGCGTCAAGGAGATTGTACCATTGAACAGGTCATATCTGCCAAAGGCATAGTCAAACTCCAGCGTCGGCTCGATGCCGGTGAGATCGACCGTCGGAGAGATCAGAAGCTCGTTCTGCTTCGGCGCATTCGACCAGTCCTCATACTCGTTGATGACCAGCGCAACCTTTGTGCCGCTCACATAACTGAAAGTACCTTGCTCCCAAGTATTGCTGCCGGAGCCGAGCGATTTCACGCTCCAACCGCGCGACGGGAAGGTGCTGTCCTCAAAATCGTTCTCAAAGATCACGCCCGGCGTGTCGGACGAAACCATAAAGGAGGCAGAAATGGTATGCGTTCCCGTTACGTTCGTGAAGGTGTAGGAGTCCACCGCGCCGACGCTGACACCGTCCACAAGGACATCTTCAATGGCAAAGCCGACCACCGGCGTAATGGTGAAGGTCTGATCCTCACCCTCCGTGACATAGACTCTGCCGCTCGGCGTGATAATACCGCCCTCGCCTGCCGTCGCAGTGATTTTCGCCTGTCCCGCAATATCGGTGTTGACACCGGTTGCTTCGAGCTTGATGTTGTCAATCGCAGCAATGCCGCTGTTATCTCCGGCGGGTCTGGTGTAATGCCAAGCAAAAATGACGTTGCTCACGCAAAGCTCTGCCGGAAGCGTCACAAAGGCACGGTCGGTAACGACATAGCCAGAGAGCGAATCCGTCAGCGTATCCTTTGCGTCCCAAACGGTCGTCCAGGAAGTGCCGCCGTCAGTGGAGGCTTCCAGCGTGAAGGTGAATTCGCTGCGCTTCATGCCGTAGTACGGATAAGCATAGTCGAACTCCAAATTGGTATCTTGCGCGCCGGTAAGGTCAACGCTCGGAGAGACAAGGCGCTCATCCTGCGCCGCTTCCCCTGCTGAAACATAGGCGTTCTGCGTTTTGTTCAGATAGTAATAGCTGTACCGACGCCATGTTTCGCTGCCGCCTATGATACTCCAACCCTCGGGCGGGAAGGCGGTATCCTCAAAGTCCTGTTCGAAGAGTACATCCGGCGTTTCGGGAATCTTTTCAAACTTGGCAAGCAAATAGTAGTTCTGCTCAATGTTTTCCAGCGTATAGCTCTCGGTTGCTGTAACCTTTCTGCCGTTCACACGGACAGCGACGAGCTGATAGCCGGCATCAGCCTTAAAGGTAAAGGTCTTGCTCTCGCCGGCGCCGACACTGATCGTGCCGTTCGGCGTGACGATGCCGCCCTCAGTGGCTTCCGCCTTCACGCTGTAACCGCTCTGCGCGGAGATGGGTTGGAAGCTTACGTCAATCGTGTGATCGACGCCGACCGTCTCAAAGGTATAGTAGCTGATTGCGCCGAGATCCGTTCCGTCAACAACCATGCTCGCAACCTCATAGCCCTCGTTCGGAATCGCGGTGAAGGTCTTGGAAGTGCCCTTTCTGACAAGCGTTCTGCCCTCGGGCGAAATCGTGCCATTTTCACCCGCTGAGGCGGTTACGGCGATATAGTCCTCCGCACGATCCTTATAGATGCGCATATTATCGAAGGCGTATTGCGCGCCGCCGGTATCGCCTGTGTAAACAAAGGCGAAGCGGACATTTTGGCAGCCCTGATAATCGTCGGGGATGACAACCTTAGCCTGCGTTCTCGTCCAGTCGGAGTAGAGTCCGGAGTCGTGCAGATTCCAAATGGACTCCCATGTCGCGCCGTCGTCCTTGGAAATATAGACATTGACATTGAAATGCGGATACTGTACACAGAAGGTGTAGCTCGTCTCAAAGTCAAAGACCATATGCGTTGGCGTGGACTGACCGGAAAGGTCATATGCCGGCGTATAGAGCCATTCGTTCTGGTTATAGAAATCGTCAGGGTCAATCGCCGCCATTCTGTATTCGTCGCGATACCATGTATTCGGAGCGCCGGACTTTGAATCAACGCTCCAACCCTCAGGCAGCCATGCGTTGTCAAAGTTCTCGGAGTACAGCACCATATCGTCGGTCACTTCGACCTCTGCGTAGTCATCGGTGTTGCCCTTTGCGCGCAGATAGTAAGTCTTGGTATTGCCCGCGTAGTCGTGGACAACGACACCGATTGTCTCACCGTAGCCGGTAATGTCGATATCCTCAAGGACGGTGGTCTTCCCTGCCTCCGGCTCACCGATGCCGGTGACGGTAAATTCCTTATCGTACTTTGCATCGGTCAAAACAACGGCTGATACATACTCATTGTCCCGCACCGTGATGGTTGCATAGAAGCGGCCTTCCGCCTCACGGACGGTCATATCCAAAACCTCGGGCGCTTCCGTGTCAATGGTAATCGGGAAGGACCAGCTCGAGCGGACATTGTTTGACGGATGCTTGTCATACAACGGCTCGGCTGTAATCGTAACCGTTGCCTTGGTGCCATTCGGAAGCGAGGAGCCTAATTTATCCGTGCCGTACCACGGGTCAATGGTGTCGCCGTAGTCACTGATGGCACCCGCAGGAACAATGGAATAGTATTTGCTGTCGTAAACGGACTTGATCTCATAGTCCACAGACTTTTCATAATATACCGTGCCATCTTCGCCCGTAATGGTATAGGAGAACCGTCTTGCGCTGCGCAGGAGTCCCGTATAGACCCATGTCAGGCTGTCTTGGAAATCATCACCGTTCGGAGAGATCGCGTTGCGGTCGGCAAGATATTTTACCGTATAATCGTAGTTGTTATCGCCGAGATAGGAGACATAGGTGTTTTCCATGGAGCCGAGGAGGGCTTCATTGTTATACACCTGCGCAGAAGTATTCTCGTTTTCAATCGCATCCCACCAGAAAGCGCTGTCGATCATCGGTGCCTTCGTCCAGTCGCCGTAGAACGCAAGGAAGGGAGCGTTCAAATCTGTTCCGTCCTCATTGACACTGCCGTCTGCATTTGCTGCGTCGAGTACCGCCCAGCCTTCCACAAATGCACCGTTTTCAAAGGCTGCCAGAGACGTCTCAGGATCGGTCAGTGTGATGGTGATTGTAACAGGAACGGTGCTGTTCGCGGGAACAACAACAAGATCATTTTCAAAATTGGTCACATAGGTGTGTGCGAGTGCAACATCCGTTTCCGTCATCACGACGGCACCGTTCTTCTCTTCCGTGCCATCCGTCAGGACAATCGGCGCTGCCTTGTAGTAGCGCGTTTCGTTTGTGAGATTATGGACATTGAAAGAAAGGGTATACACGCCGGTGCATGCAACGTCATCGCCCAATTCCATCTTCGGGCGCTCCATACCGTTCACCGTGATGTACGCCTCGGCTGTCGCTGCGGCATTGATGTTCATCAAGCCGGCGCCCTGCTTGCGCGGAGAGACGGGAGTGTCGCCGTCATAAATGATCGCGGCAGTGGACATCAGCAGCGTGTCAACAAGATCCTTCGCTGCACCCGCATCAGCCGCCAGTCCCTTTGCTTTGAGGGATTGCAGCACAATTGCCATGCCGCCTGCGACATGCGGAGATGCCATAGACGTGCCGGACATCAGCTCATAGCCATTTCCGGGAACGGCGGAATAAATATTGCCGCCGGGCGCGGTAATTTCCGGCTTGAGCGTCAGCTCGCTTGTTGCGCCCCAACAGGAGAAGTCGCACATACCTGCCACAGGCGAGGTGACCAACGCGTCTTGCTTTGCAATGGTCAGATGCTTGTCGCTCTGTTTTCCAAGATACGCACCGTCTGACTGCGAGATAAAAGCAACGGGGATCGTCCAAGACGAAATGGACATATAGATCATGCCGGGTTGGTTATTATAAACGATCAGACCAATCGCACCGGCTGCGCTGGCGTTATTGCATTTCGTCTCATAATAGAGTCCGCCGCCGCGGGAGACGACTGCGATTTTGCCGCTGAGGTCGAGTCCTTCAAAATCCTCCGCCGTGCCGTAGCCGTCAATAAAGACATATTCCAGCGTGCCGAGGTTGGCGAGGGTGCGGAACGCATACTCCTTCGTGATCTCTTCCGTTGTGCCGTCATAACCGTCATAATAAGCGATATTTCTTTCCCCGACCGTAATGTAAGGGGAAACCATACCGGCGTTTTCAACCGCCGCGACGGACAGAGATTCATCATAAGTTGACGGCTCACCCGCGTTGCCATAGTCAGGGTTCGATGCAAGCGCCTTGCCGCCGTAGTTGTTGTTGTATGCGGCGGAATAGTCATTGCCTACGGCAACCGCCATGCAGATGCCGCTCTCACCGGTGCGGTTAAAAACATCAATGAGATTCATGACCCATTCATCTTCCGTTTCATAATCAATAAAGCCGCAAACGGAACCAAGGGACATATTAACCGCATCAACGCCTAAGACCATGCAGTCCTCAAGGGCTGCAAGGATGTCGTCATAGGACGCACCGCCGGACTGCTTGAACACCTTCATATCGAGAAGCTGCGCCTGCGGCGCAACACCGCTGAAGTTCTCCTTCACGCCTGCGTTGCCCGCAGCAGTGGCAGCAACATGGGTGCCATGCTCGCCGCCCTCGGTGGGATTACCGTCGGCATCATGGTCGCCGTAGTCAAACTGGAAGGGAATCTTTGCGCTATAGTAGAGGGTAGATGCGCCGATGGACGGTACATCCGCCTCGCAGTGCAAATCGTACTGATCGAGCGCTGACTGCACATCCGCCTGCGTCATACGAGGCGAAGCGGGCGCGGCGGCAAAAATCTCATGGTCGAGGTCTATGCCGGTGTCCAAGATGGCAATGACCATGCCCTCGCCGTTGAAACCGGTGGTGTTCGCGATGCCGCCGCCAACCATGCCGTTACTGGTCGTCATATTCGGCTCAACTTCAAAAGTTGGCGCAATAAACGCAGACTTCACGCTGTCAAGCTTACGAATCTCCTGAAGCTGTCCGTAAGTAACGGTCGTAGAGAAGCCGTTTGTCAGCGTGCAGTAGGAATTCTCCACCAAAACAGGTGCCCCTCCGAGAACGTCCTCGGAGATCTTCTTCTGCACAGCAGCCTGCTGTGCACGCATCTGATTCTGTGCAGCACGCGTCGGTCTGCCGTTAGCAGGTATTGCGGAATCGTCGAGTACAACGATGACCGTGACTTCCGTCTCAGGGTCGATCTCGCTTTCCTGCGTTTCAAACGCCTTTGCATCAGACTTGACTGCGCCGATCAGCGCAGTTGCAGCATCTGCATTGATCCCCGTAGGGACAGACACTGCCTCTTCCGGATCGTCTGCATCCTCAGCAAATGCACCGACCGGAAGCATTGTCAACAACATAACAACCGTCAACAGCAGTGCAAGAATTTTTTTCATTAGATATCCTCCTAAATAGAGTTATCGTCATAAGCACAACAGCAAAGTTGTGTCTATTTCCGTCTTGTTGTCAAAGCAGTTAGGAACCTCTGATTTCATCCGCACGACCAAAGCGGTACGAGAATCTGTATGCACTTACCATCGCCGGGTGAAAGCTTTCCACAAACTGATTTGTGGGCAGTCATTGGCATTTTTTCACTGTACTCGCCCGAATCGAGCGCAAAAACGGCTAATATTCAGGTGGGAACAGAATGTAGGCGATTCATTCAGAGATTCCTTCGTTGCATTCCTTTGAAACAAGTAAAAATTAACTCGCGGATCAGCTAAGGTATGCAGCAGCAGCGTCACCGTACTTGATCATGTTCTCCAGCAGCACTCTGGTTGTATCTGAGGCCGTGCTTCTGCCGAGGATGTCGGCAATATAGCTTTCAACACTCCAAGTCTGCACCTGAGAGACAAGAACATCATTTTCGTCATAGATGCCGATGGTAACCTCGGAACGCATTCTCTTTGCACCAACGTCATCATAGACGCACTTATAAACTGTGCCGCTCTGCTGCACGGGCGTGCCGGTGAAGACGACTTCGCCGGTCGCCGCATCCGTTACCTTGTAGGTCAGCTTGCTGACATCACCGGTGTAATTTTCGGTATTGAACAGCATGTTCAGCGTGACCTTGGACAGCAGTGTGACAGACGGGGTAACAACGGTGATCGCACCGGCATCGGTCTTGCGCATGGTGTTTGCAACCGCGGGAAGCGTCTGCGTACCGCAGGCAAGCTCTTCTGCCGTGAGATCCCCATTGACCAAATGCTCTGTGTCGTAGCCGAAGTATTCCTGCGCTGCTGCGCCGTAATTCAGCATATCAACCGCCAGCGTCTTTGCTGTTTCTGTTGCAGTGGATTTACGGAGCGTTGCCTTGATCTGCTCGGCAATACTTGCAGTCATAGAAACGCCGATATACTGCTGTCCGTTTGCATCTTCTGCGTGAATGGTGGCAGTGAAGCTGTCGCCCATGTTCTTTGCGGCAATGCCGGCAAATTCCACTCTGTAAACAGAATCGAACTGTACCATGTCTTCGAGGTCGTATCTGACCGTTGTTTCACCTTCGGCACCGTTGACAACAATGTCAACATAGGTCGTCGGATACTTTTCAGCGATATCGGTAGTCAAGATAAACACAAACTTCAGCTCTGCACCCATGGTGAATGCGGTAGTGACAAACTTCAAAGAGCTGTCTTCCATCGGAGCAACAACTTCCGTTGCACCGCAGTCGCAGGTGCCGTCAACGAAGGTATGGTCTTCGACTTCGCTGTAGTCGCAATTCTCACAGCCAACGGTATGCGTGCCGTCGCCATTATCGGTGTAGGTGTAGCTGTGCTCCGTTACGGGAACAACAGTCTCCGCTATGGTAATCTCATTTTTGCCTTCAGCATCGCTGAAGATCTTCCCGCACACGGCGCAGGTCCAATAGGCGATATTTCCTTCTGCCGTGCATGTCGCAGCATTTGCAGGTGTTTCCGTCAGTGAATGTGTATGTTCGGGGATGACTTGCCAGGTGAGGACGGGATAGCCGTCATTGATAGCGCAGTCAAGCGCACCGTCTGCCTTATATGCACTGCCAAGGTTGTCAAGCATCTCAGCCGCTTTTAATTCCTCTGCCGTGCAGGAGGTTGCAGCGACCTCAGAAGGTGTTCCGAAAGCGTATGACTTGGTCACGTTATCAAGATAATAGGAATTGAGAATTTTGGTGCTGCTGCCTGCCTGACCGACCAAAGCGCCGATTCTCGTATAACCGGAGTCTACATTGCCCGCATTATAGCAATTTTCGACGGTGACCGTAGCATAGTCATTGGTATAGCCCAAAATACCCGCGGAGTACGCATAGCTGCTCGAAGACTCCGTGACATTCTCGCCTGCAACCATTGTGCCGACATTGTAGCAGTTGGTAAAGCTGCAGGTGCCGTAAGCGACGCCGGCGATGCCGCCCTGCTGCTTCGCGCCGGTCAGCGTACCCATGTTAAAGCAGGAAGTAAAGCTCGCGCCATAAGCATAACCGGCAATGCCGCCGACTTCGCCTCCGTTATAGTTGCTCGAAACGGAGACATAAGAGCCGCAGTTGGTAAAGCTGCCGCCATTCTGATATGCTGCAATACCGCCGGTATAGCTGCTCTTGCCGTTTACCTCACCGTAAACAGTCAAATTGCGGATTGTACCCTTGCTGTAGCCGAAAAGTGCCTGATAGTCGGTGCCATCGCAATACAGCCCGCGAATGGCGTAACCCATGCCATCAAAGCTGCCGTTGAAATAATAGCTATAACTATAGCCCATCGGTGACCATTTTTCGTTGCCGAGGTCAATGTCATTTGCGAGAACGGCGCTGGCAGTGTAGCCGCCGGAGGTCGTGTTGACCTGATTTGCAAACCATGCCAGCTCGTCGCCGTTCGTGATGAGATACCAGCCCTCCATGCCCGCATAGTCCTCTACGGCTTCTTCTGCGGTAATGCTATGCGGCTCGGTCAGAGTCTGACCGTCCCATGCAGTACGGACTGTAAGCGCAATCGTAAAGGTAATGTCCGTATCGGTTACAGTGAAATCGGCAGTTACCTTATTGCAGCCGTTTGCCGTGACGAGATAGCTGTAGTCTCCCTCAATGAGGTCATAAGTGCCGTCATCGGCAGCACTAATCACAGTGCCGTCCTTTGCCGTAACGGTAATCACGACATCACCCGTGTCTTCCGGCTTGGTGATTTCAAAGGAGACAGTGTTGGACGGAAGCTTAACAAGGTCGATTGTCAGCGTCTCGTCCTGCGTCAGCGTGATCGTATCCTCTGCCGTCTCGTAGCCGTATTTGGAAACGGTGTAAGTATAAGTACCCTCGCGGAGGTCATAAACGCCGTCCGTCGCGGACTGCTCCGTACCGCTCGAATTCTTGACAACAACCGTCGCGTCTTCAGGCGTGACCGTCAACGTCAGATTATGACGCACTTCCTCCCAAATGGCATAGAAGCTCTGATTAGAGGAACCGATGGTATATTCCTGTTCATCGGTATAGCTCGCGGAAGTTGCGCTCGACCACGTCGCCCAGCCGACAAAACGATAGCCTTCATAAGTAAACAGATTCTTGCTGATCTTCTGCGCAACGCCGTAAGTAAAGGTTTGTGAAGGCATGCTTCCCGTGCCGCCGTTGGGATAGAAGGTCACCGTATAGGTGTTCGGTGTCCAGCTTGCCGTAAAGGTCGTATCAGCAGAGATCACGGTATTCGCCGTCAGCTGGTTTCCTTCCGCATCATACCAACCCGCAAAGGTGTGTCCGGTTCTGGTCGGGGTCGGGATGTCGGCATTGGTGCCATAAGCATTCCCCTGTCCCACCAGCACGGAGGTCGGGCTGACGCTGCCGCCGTTGGGATCAAAGGTAACGGTGTAGGCATCGTCCCAATGGGCATAGAAGGTGAAGCTGCCGTTCTCAGGGACGGTGACAAGGGTGTCCTTTGTGATCTCTTCGCCGCCCTCAGCTAAGGTGTACCAACCGCCGAAGACCTTGCTGTCATGCAAAGGCTCCGGTAGGTCGCGGTTTGAGTAGCTCGTCGAATTCTCATTATAGCGGTATTTTCCAAACGTCTGCCCGTAGATCGCGCCGCCGCTGCTGCCATTGGCACTGCTCCACGCTTTCGTTTCGGAAACCGTGATGTTGCCCCAGCCGTCGTCCGTCTCAAAACTGCCGCCGTTGGCATTCCAAGTGACCGGATAAACCGCAACCTTCCAAGTCGCGGTCACGGTGGTATCCGCAGCGGGCATGGTGGTCAGGGTCTCGCTCCAAACCGCCGTATAGCCGCTCAGCTCCGCCGCGGGATAAGTGACCGGTGCGCCGTATTTGACTGTGCCGTGGGTATAGGCGTCGTCCGCGCTAATGATCGTGCCCTCGCCCGCGTCCCATGTCAAGGTATAGCTGTTTCTGGTGTAATAGAGCTTCAGGACAAGCTCCTCGGAAGCCGTGCCCGTGAGGATGTTTTCCGCATTGTCCGCATCGAAGGTAAATCCGTCGATCTTGATCGGCTCCGCCGTGACCTCAAGATCGGGTTCGGATTTTACTTCCGCGGTCTGCGCAAGGGCATAGGTGCCGTCCAGTCCTTCGGTATAGTACTCCACGGTGTACTTAATTGCCGTGTTGGAATACTTCCACGTCTGCCACTCGAGCACGGGATAGCCGTCAGAGCCGTCCACCCAGTTGGTTTCACCGAGCGTTGCGGCAAGGGTCAGGAATTCCTCTGCCGTCTTCGCGGTTCCGCCGGTCGTCGCTCCGCAGCCGGAGAGATAGTAGCTGTTGGTAGAGCTTGAGGCAATACCATAGCACTTATAGCTGCTGGTACCTGTTGTAAATGTGCCGTAGTTATGGCAATTTGTCACGCTGCCGGAGCCATAACCCGCTATGCCGCCGAGATAATAGCTGTAATTATCCGTACTGTCGCACAGCTCGCCGGTGTTATAGCAATCGGAGATTGTGCCGGAGGTGTTCTTACCAACAATCGCGCCGGTATAGTCATAATTACGTCTGGCGCTGCTGTGGTCAACCTTCGCCCCGTTGGAGCAAAGGGAGATCGTGCCGGTGTTCTCGCCGACAAGACCGCCAAAGCCGGTGTCACCGGTAGAGACCTTTGAAACGGTACCGCTTTCAAAAGCGCACTTTGTGATTGTACCGGAGTCATTCTTACCAACCAGTCCGCCCACCGTGGTATAACCGTTTACCGTCGAGTTTTCAACTACGACATCCGAAATCGTTCCTTTGTTCGTGCCCGCGACTAAGCCGCAAAGATCATACGAGGCGCTGATAAGCGAAGAATCCTTGATTTTAAAATTCTTCACTGTCGCACTGGAACCGATGATAGAGAACATACCGGCGTTGCTCGCCGCTGCCGTGATATTTACGGTGACGGTATGTCCGCCGCCGTCAAAAGTACCTGTGAAGGTGCCGCTCAACGGCGCGGTTACCGTCGTGTCCTGCGTGAGAAGATAGTTCCCGCTCAGGTCGGTGATCGCATCGAGACTTGTGATCTCTGTTGCCTCCCCTGCCGCAAAGGCAGCCGCAGGCAAAAGACCGACCGTCAGCGCAAGAACTGCAAGCCACGCGATTAGTCTGTTGATTTGCTTCCTCATTCGTTACACTCCAATCCATTTTTATGTTTTTTATGCGTTTCAGTCATTGCAATTTTCAAAGCCATTTTGAAAGCGCTTACAAAAGCAGCGGCAAAACACATATGATTATTTTAGCACTTATTTACAAAAAAAGGAATGGTAATTATGCACAGAAATAAAACGCTTATTATGGAAATTGTGTACAGCCGCAAGCGGTGCGCCTGCATACAGCGCGGAGAAATCGCATTTCTTGTTTTGCGGCAAATCGGCTTGCAGAAAAAAAGACTTTACATTTTCGGCAGGCAGTGATAGAATACAGACAAAATTTCATAGCTTTTGTGGCGTGCGTCGGGTTTCGGCACGACGTACGATGGACAAGGGAATGCAGTCAGAACCTGCAACGCCAACCGGCGCTGTATATGCAAGACCTACCGCTCATTTGACGAAAGTCGGTCATTGGGGAAACCTGAGAAGGCTTGGGCGGTTCGGTCGTGGAGTATCCTCCGAAGCATGAGTCAGAAGACCTACAAAAGAGCATTACGCGCAGAGATTGCTCTGTGCGCATTTGACACGGAAAAACGGCCGTGGCGAATTGGTTCGCCACGGCTGTTATTTTTGGTGCGCCCGGCGGGCGCATACTCTAACGGGTGAAAGTCCCGAAGCCGCCCGGT
>JBJDYD010000191.1:0-22315 GCA_051867015.1 Faecousia sp.
CAGGCGGCAAATATGGAGGCTCAGAAACAATGGGAATCCAAGCACCGGCAGAAGTGAAGTACAGCCTCATTCATGAGGCTGTGCGGCAGGATGACAACCGACTGAACATCAGCGAGCTCTGCAGGATCGCCGGTGTCTCCCGTTCCGGTTACTACGCATGGCTTGACGCAGCACCGCTCCGGCAGAGCCGGGAAGAAAGCGACCTGGCAGACTATGCTCTGGTAAAGCAGGCGTATGAATTCCGTGGGTATAAGAAGGGTGCCAGGAGCATCTACATGCGGCTGCTGCATCTGGAGCCACCGGTGGTTATGAACCTGAAAAAGATTCGCAGACTTATGCGAAAATATGGTCTGTTCTGCCCAATCCGGCAGGCAAATCCATACCGCCGGATGGTCAAGGCAATGAAAACGAGCCATGTGGCGAAGAATGAGATTCAGCGACAATTCAGAAGGTTTGGCCCACGCAAGGCGCTGCTGACCGACATTACCTACCTGTTTTACCGGGGCGGCGTGTGCTATCTCTCGCCGATTTTGGACGCATATACTCACGAAGCTTTGGCCTACCGGCTCAGCGACAATCTCAGAGTTGATTTTGTGCTCGATACGGTAGATGCCATGTGTGCCCGGTACGGTGCAGAGCTCGACAACACAACCATCGTCCACAGCGACCAAGGCTGTCACTACACCAGTAACGCCTTTATCCAGAAGCTGCGGGACAAAGCGTTCGTCCAGTCCATGTCCAGGAAAGGAAACTGCTGGGACAACGCACCGCAAGAGAGCTTCTTCGGCCATATGAAGGATGAAATCGCAGAGCTTATCGCCGGATGTGACACCTACAGCCAAGTCGTTGCCGTTGTGGATGACTGGATGGATTATTATAACAACGACCGTTACCAGTGGGATCTGGAGAAGCTCTCTCCGAGGGAGTACTACAAGTACCATCAAACCGGTGTCTATCCGTTGAAACCCGGCATTTCTAAAAACCGAACTCCCCGGGGCGCTGCCCCGGACCCCGAGGTTTAACGCATTGTATTTCCGGGAAGGCAGTGTCGCATCGTCAAAGCACCACAGCGCAACATCGCAAACACATACGCTTGCCATGAAAAAAAGGCAGCGCTGTCGCACTGCCTTCGGGAACCCATTACGGCGCTCATGTCGCTCCTCAGCGTTGCACTATCCTCCGTAACGGGAAAGCAGTAACATCATATCATGTCTGGGGTGTTTTTTACCCCCTAAAATTCAAAATTGTCCTTGACATGGGGCGGTTCAGCACCGCAATCGGTCATTATTCTATTCTCCTATGATAGCTCGTCCCTCTGCATCGCAGCGGTACAAATCAAACTCATCATTATCCTCCTCTTTCAACACCAAATGGTTTTTATTAACGATTTCCACCGTATAAGTTTCCTTCTCATCGTCTCGTTGCGTCAAAATCAGCGTTTTTCCAGAAATCTCATAAAGGATACTGTCGAATACATTCTTCCTCGCAATACCGTTGGCATAGAAAGTAATATAGGAACCACCGTTTTTCCATCTGCCTGTTATCACTTCCTTTACACTATCCTCTCCGTTTGCGCAGCCTCCGAGCGCCGAAATAAAAAGTGCCAGCGCGCATAGCAGCATAATGCATCTGTTATACTTTTTATTGTTTCTCATACACTTTCCTTTCATCGTACCTTTTTATATGCAAGTTTGGTTACAATTCCATCATAATTTTCAAAAAGAAGTATCAGTTTTTCCTCATTCAAGACAAGGATACTATATCTATTAATTTGATCTTCTCCAGAAATTTCCAGTGTTTTTCCTGTAATCCTCCACGTCCCTTGATAGGATATCAAATCAAATAATCCGCCATCGCAATTACCTGCCTTTGAAAAGATAAGATAATCCCCCCAGAGATCATTCCTGTAATCGTCCCTGTCATCACCTTTGGTTTCCCAATTGCTAAGATGCCATTCCCCGATAATTTTTTCCGGATAGTCCTTCGTGCTGTTACACGAGCACAGCGTCAGCGTCAGGCACGCCAACACCAACACACAAACCGCTTGCAAAAGTCTTTTCTTTTTCATTCGACCACATCCTTTCACTGTTTAGGCAAAAGCGACTATGTCCGCCTAATGGCGTAATGTCTCCCTGTCTGTTTTTATATTTTAGTAAATATATTTACTAAAGTCAATAGTAAATATGTTTACTATGATAGAATCTTCGGAAGAATAGGCAAGGAGGGTGGTTCGCATGGAGGCATATGTGAAGAACATCCGCGATCTGCGCGAGGATGCCGATCTGACACAGACGCAGGTTGCGGAGATTCTCGGCACCTCGCAGACCATGTATGCCCGCTACGAGCGCGGTGCCAGCGAGCTGCCCATCCGCCACCTGATCTCCCTCTGTCGTCTTTACCATGTCAGCGCGGACGATATTCTCGGGCTTTCAACCCGGTAGTTTTCTCTCCATACGCTTTTCTTTTCGGAACTTTCCCTTCTACCCGTCGTCTAACGAGCAGAAGGTTTTTTATTCCAATTTGAAAGGAGTTCTTATCATGAAGAAGACCCTTGCCATGATCGTCTCACTCTTGCTGCTCATCACGCTACTGACTGCCTGTGCGCAAACAAAAGCGCCGGAGTCCACAAGCGCGACATCCGAGTCCTCTTCCACTGCGCCCTCCGCCTCGGAGGAAAAGCTTTTTGTTTTCACGCGAAAGAATTTCCCGCGGATGGACGGTTCGACCTCCATGGTGCCTTTGGGAGAGGCAATCGCAAGCGTCCTGCTCGGCGAGAGCCGTGAAGCAGTCTCCGACCTTACACAGTTTAACCGCACAACGCAGTCCTTCCGCAATCTGATGTCGGGTGAATGCGACATTCTCATCGTCGGGGAGCCAAACGCCGATGTCTATACCGATATGGAAACGCAGGGCTTTGACGCTGATATTGAGACGATTGCCACCGACGCGCTGATCTTTGTTGTCAATGAAAGCAATCCCGTAGATAATCTGACGACCGAGCAGGTGCGGAAAATCTATTCCGGCGAGATCACCAACTGGAGCGAGGTCGGCGGCAACGACGCGCCGATTGTCGCCTTTCAGCGCAATAAAAGCGCAGGCTCGCAAGCGCTGATGGTCAAGCTTATCATGCATGATACGCCGCTTGCCGAAGCACCGCTGGAATATGTGGCAGACGATATGGGGATGCTCATGGAGTCGGTCAAGAGCTATGATAATTCCGCCAACGCCATTGGCTACTCCGTCTACTACTACGCCAACGATATGAAGATGGCGCAGGGTCTGAAGATCCTCAGCATTGACGACGTGCAGCCGAATGCGCAGACCATCCGCAGCGGTGAATATCCGCACCGAAACGCCTATTACTGCGTCATCCCCGCCGACGCGCCCGCCGACAGTCCCAACCGCATTCTCTACGATTGGCTGATGACCGACGAAGGGCAGCAGCTGATTGCAGGAGAGGGTTATGTCTCGGTGAAGACATTTGAATAACCCGGAGGTACCTGTCATGAAACGTCTGATTGCCCTGCTGCTTTGCTCCGCGCTTTTGCTGTCAGGCTGTGCGCAGCAAAACGCGCCGCCCGTCATCGGTACGGAAGCTCCTACGGAAAGCGCCGCGCCTGTACCCCCACCTACGGCTGGCGGCGTAACGGTCAAAACCGACTATTCCGCCTATACGCCCCATGCAACACAGGCGGCAAAATACACCCGGTTATCCGACGAGTTTCTCCCCGATCTGTGCCCATCGGACAATTACGGAATGCTGATTCCCTTTGTAGGCAGCGCGCTGTATCTACCGATAGATGGCGATATGGTCTATACGATGGACGGACTGTACGGCATGACGGACGCGAAGGGTTGTATTGTCGTTGACGCGGTCTATTCGGATATCTCCCCGCTGTACACCGGATGGAGTGACCAAATGCTCCCCTTTTGGACGCTCAGACGGTTTGTGACAGCGGAAGACGGCAGCAAGCAGACGCTCTGCGCGCTTGCGTCGTTTGACGGTTCCATTGTCACAGACTGTATCTATACGGAGATTCTCGTCGGCGGCGAAGGCATTTTCCTCTTTACCGAGCAGGACGGCGCGCGCTCATTCACGCTGCTCGATTTCAGCGGACAGGAGCTGCTTTCCTCCGACGCGCTTCCCTATGCCGACCGTCTCCGCTATGTTCCCTATTGCTATGCCTACGGGGAAGGCGTACTGACCGTCTGTCTGGATAACGATGCTGCATACTACTATGCCGACCTGCAAGGCAATCTGCTCAGCGGACCGTATCTCGAAGCTTCCGCGTTCATCGGCGGGCGCGGCGTCGTGACGACTATGGAGGCCTACGCCATCGTAGACCGCAGCGGCAATATCCTCCATGAAGTAAGCTGCGAGTATCTGATGTCCCTGCCGGACGGGCGCTCCATTGCGGATTACGGAGATAACACCTGTTATCTGCTTGATACCGATGGAACGGTTCTGCTCGGCGGCAGCGGTATTCAATTCATTAGTCAAAACGACTGCGGCTATGTTGTGTATTATGAAGACTACACGACGGCGTATTACGACTATGATTGCAATCTGCTTTTCGGCGGCGCAATCCCCGAAGGTTGGGAGCAAATCGGCAGCAGTGCGTTGTTCTATAGTTACCGGCTGGAGGGCACTTTGATAAAAAATATGCTGACGGGGGCGGAGCAGCTCTTTGACGCGGAATACTTTCTTGACCTCTCCTGTGGTGAAAAAACGCTCTTTTGTACGGTGTCCTACAACGCAGACAGGAATCCGGTCCGTATCATGGATGACTCCTTTCAGGAATTGGCGAAGTCCGACAGGACACCCGAGCGCCTGACTGACAGACTGACAGGAAGCTCCTATCTTGTACTTTATCAAAACGGCAGCGCACAGTTTTTGACTCCCGAACTTATGCCGCTCTGCAGTGTGCCGACGGGGCGATCGGAGAGACAACCGCAGGTTTTCGGCGACCGCATTCTCCTAAATGATGATCGCTGCTGTGCGCAGTATGATTTGAGCGGCAATCTGCTGTTTTATTACCCCTTCCTCAGCGCTATGGGGGATTAAGTACGCTTTTAAAAAAATATTTTCAAAAACAAACACTCTCTCCTTGCAGGAGAGAGTGTTTTGTTGTATAATGGGATTAAAGTCTAAAAATATTGGCTTTTTTCCAATCTCCTTTGTGTTATCTGCACAAAGGGAAAAGAGGTTTATTCATATGGCTACATTTTTTCTCAACGGAAAGGAAGTCACCGTAACCAAGAAGCAGAAGCTTCTGCGGTTCCTGCGTGACGAAATGCACATCACCTCCGCGAAGGACGGATGCAGCGAGGGTGCTTGCGGCGCCTGCACGGTGCTGATCGACGGCGAGCCGTGCCGTGCCTGCATTCCCGATACCGAGCGCTTGGACGGAAAGCATGTCCTGACCGTAGAAGGGCTTTCCGATTTTGAAAAGGCGGCATACACCTTTGCCTTCGGCGAGGCGGGTGCTGTGCAGTGCGGTTTCTGCATCCCCGGCATGGTGCTCTGCGCTAAGGGTCTGCTGGACAAGTGCCCTGACCCCACCGAGGAGCAGATTCGTTTCGCCATCCGCAACAATTACTGCCGCTGCACAGGCTATGTCAAGATCATCGCCGCCATCAAATTGGCAGGACAGATTCTCCGCGACGGCAAGATCCCCCTCCCCTCCGCGACGGACTGGAAGCTCGGCTCCCGCGTCCACCGTTTGGACGTGGAGGAGAAGGTGCTCGGCTACGGCAAATATCCCGACGACTATTATCCCGAAAAAATGTGCTACGGCTCCGCCGTCCGCAGCAAATACCCCCGCGCCCGCGTCCTCTCCATCGACACGAGCAAGGCAGAGGCGCTGCCCGGCGTCATTTGCGTCCTGACAGCAGCGGATATCCCCGGCAGCAATTTGATCGGCCATCTTGTGCATGACTGGCCCGTAATGATCCCCGTGGGCGGCATCACCCATTTCCTCGGAGACGCCATTGCCCTTGTCGCCGCCGAGACGCAGGAGATTTTGGATAAAGCGAAGAAGCTCGTCAAAGTCGAGTATGAGGTGCTGCCCGCCGTGAATAACCCGACCGAGGCAGCCGCCCCCTACGCCCCGATTGTACATAAAAACGGCAATCTGCTCGCCCATAAGCATGTCTCCCGCGGCAACGCCGAGGAAGCGATCAAAAATTCCAAACATGTTTTGCACGGGCACTTCCAAACTCCGTGGACGGAACATGCCTTCCTGGAGCCGGAGTGCGCCGTCGCCATCCCGGACGGCGACGGTATCATGATGTACTCCACCGACCAAAGCGCGCATACAACCCTGCACGAGGTCGCGCTGATGCTGGGTCTGCCCTATGAAAAGGTCAAAATTCAAAACGCCCTGGTCGGCGGCGGCTTCGGCGGCAAGGAGGATATGACTGTCCAGCCGCTCGCCGCGCTGATCGCCTATAAGACGGGCAGAGCCGTCAAATGCAAGCTCACCCGTGAGGAATCGCTGCTCATCCACCCGAAGCGCCACCCGTTTGATATGGACTTTACCATGGGCGTGGATGAAAACGGCATCATTCAG
Organism: Faecousia sp.; assembly: GCA_051867015.1. Lineage (GTDB taxonomy): Bacteria > Bacillota > Clostridia > Oscillospirales > Oscillospiraceae > JAZOXB01. The sequence continues at coordinate 6,573 of JBJDYD010000191.1, forward strand.
GGCGTTAAGGCAACCGTCGTCTCCGATACCGGCGCATACGCCTCCTTGGGCGGTCCCGTCTTGGAGCGCGCCTGCACCCACGCGGCAGGGCCCTATGCCTATGAGAATTTCGAGATCGACGGCTACGCCTACTATACCAATAACCCACCCGCAGGCGCGTTCCGCGGCTTCGGCGTCACGCAGACCTGCTTCGCAATTGAAACCCTCTTAAACGAGGCAGCCGATAAGGTCGGCATTTCCCCGTGGGAGATCCGCTACCGCAACGCCATCCGTCCCGGCGGCGTCCTGCCGAACGGGCAGATCGTCGACGAATCGACTGGCTTGGTCGAAACCCTGCTCGCCGTCAAGGAGGACTTTGACAACGCGAAGGTCAAGGGCATCGCCTGCGCGATGAAAAACGCGGGCGTCGGCGTCGGCATTCCCGACTGGGGCCGCTGCAAGCTGATCGTCGAGGGCGACGAAAAGGTGCATATCTACACCGGCGCTTCCTGCATCGGGCAGGGACTCGGCACTGTCTTGGTGCAGATGGTCGTCTCCAACACGAACCTGCACCGGGACGATATCGTCTATGAGCGCTCGAACACATGGATCGCGCCGGACTCCGGCGACACCTCCGGCTCGCGTCAGACCATGATCACGGGCGAAGCCTGCCGCCGCGCGTGCTTAAAGCTCCATGAAGCGCTGGCAGGGCACACCCTTGCCGACCTGATCGGGCAGGAATTCTACGGAGAATACCTCGCTAAAACCGACCCCCTCGGCGCGGATGTACCGAACCCCGTCTCCCATGTCGCCTACGGCTATGCAACGCAGCTGTGCATTCTCGACGAGGTAACTGGCTATATTAAAAAGATCGTCGCGGCGCACGACGTCGGCAAGGCGGTCAACCCCCTGTCCTGTGAGGGGCAGATCGAGGGCGGCGTCGTCATGTCGATGGGCTACGCGCTTACGGAGGAGTTCAATATCGACGCCAACTGCAAGCCCACCTCCAAATACGGCACGCTGGGTCTGTTCCGCGCGCATCAGACGCCGGAGATCAAGGCGATTGTCATTGATAAGCCGGGCTTGAATGTCGCCTGCGGTGCAATCGGCATCGGCGAGATCACCTCGATCCCGACCGCTCCCGCCATTGCCGACGCGTATTATCGCTTGGACGGTGAGCGCCGCTACAGTCTCCCCTTAAGCGGCACGCCTTACAGCCGCAAGTAATCGTGCAGAAAGGAAGATTCTCATGATTGTCAAAAAGAAATTCCCGCCGAAGGTCGCCTGCGTCCACTGCAACGGCGGCTGCCGCGCCAAGCAGTCCCCCGAGGGCTACGATCTGTGTTCCTACGGCTGCACGGGCTGCGGTGCCTGTATCGACACCTGCCATTTCGGCGCGATCTCGCTCAATTCCTACGGCGTCGCCGAGGTAGACGAGAGCAAATGCGTCGGCTGCGGCGCGTGCTACCTCGCCTGTCCGCAGCGCGTCATTCACCTGCGTTTGGAGGATAACCCCATCGTCGTCCTCTGCTCGAATAAGGACGCCCGCTGCAAGGACGCCTGCGAGGTAAGCTGCATCGGCTGCGGACTGTGCGAAAAAACCTGTCCCGCCGGCGCGATCAAGGTGTCGGAGAATCGCGCCTTCATCTTCTCGGATAAATGCCTCTCCTGCGGCGCGTGCGCCATGGTCTGCCCCCGCAATGTCATTCACGACAAGCGCGGCATCCTCACCCACCGCATTTAAAAAACCGGCTCGTGCCGCACCAAGGCACGAGCCGGTTCATTTTCACCCGCCTGCCGCGTGTAGAACCACCTATAAGGCTAAGGACTAAGAGCTAAGGGTGAATGACTGTGGAGCGCTCCGCGCGGATTTCAAAAGACGGGAGGCTAATAGCCCTACTACGAGAAATCACACAGTTCACGCCGTAGGTGTGGCTATCAGCCGACCGGTGCAGACCTTCTCTGATCACCGTTATGCGCCGTTTTGCCCTTCTCCCTATTGACAAAAAGAAGCCTGCTTTGGTATGATGAAGGTAAATTCAGAATAAGGAGTCTTGCAAAATGGCTGCTTCGAATCAATGGGTTCTGACTGAAGAGGACAAGGATAAATGCATCACCGCGCTGACGGAAAATCTTCCTGCACTGCGGGCAAAGGTCGGCATCTCGCAGGGCGATTTGGCGCACCTGATCGGTGTCTCCCGCCAAACCTACGGTGCAATTGAGGGTAGGCTCCGCAAAATGTCATGGGACACCTATCTCTGCCTGATCTTCTTCTTTGACTATAATCATTTGACGCATCGAATGCTGCGCAGCATCTCCGTTTTCCCGGATGAGCTGATCGAGCGCTTTAACAATGGGTCGCAGGAGCTTGCAATTGATTCCGCTTTGCTCATCGGGGAGGGTATCAAGGGTCTGTTGGAATGCTTAGACGAACAGGCGCTCCATACCATCCGAACGGTCATGATGATAGAATACGCCCGCTGCGCAAAGCTGCCCGGCGATGCCGTAATCAAATCCTTCAACGGCATCTCCTTCGACACTGCGAAATTCGCCCCCTCCTGCGCAAATGCAGCCGAGGCGCTGAAAAAGTACAAGCAGTCCTGCGGCGAGCATACCTAATCCCGCAAGAACCACCTTCTGCAAAGCGACCACCCTGAAGCTTACTTGCGCCTCATGGTGGTCGTTGCATTCTGTGCTTTATTTGGTAATCAACTCCATCGAGCGATAGAGAATCGTTGCGACCTGCGCTCTGGTGGCGCTGTCCTGCGGCAGGAGCTTGCCATCAGAACCGTTGATGATTCCCTCGGCAACTGCCCACTGCACTGCGTCGGTTGCCCAAGCCGCCGTCTGAGCGCCATCGGGGTAGCCGCTCAGCTCTGCGCGCTTGCTCGTGTCCGCGCCGAGACTTCCGGCGTAGCGGAACAGAATCGTTGCCATCTGCTCCCGGGTAATCTTTCCGTCAGGGTCAAACTTTCCGTTTCCGACGCCGTTCACCACATCATTCTCCGCAGCCCATGTGATCGCGTCACTGTACCACTGTCCCGCAGCCACATCGCTGAAGGTATTTTCCGTCTCCGGCGCGGGTTCTCCCGCAATGCGCCAAAGAATCGTCACGATCATCGCGCGGGTCGTCGTCCCCGAAGGATCAAACTTCCCGTTCCCGACGCCGTTCATATAGCCCATCTCCAGCATCAGATCAACGCCCTTGTGATACCATTCGGTCTTGTCAAGGTCGCTGTAAGCATCGCTTGGGCAGTCATGCACCGTGGGCTTATCCTCTCCCGTCGCGGGAATAACCTGCGTATAGCTGCTGTCACAGCGGCTGCAGGCGTAAGTCAGCACGCCGTCCTCCGTCGCGGTCGCGGGCTTTGTCACCTTTGAGACATACTCATGTCCGAGGGCAGGAACATAGGTGTTCTTATAGCTCTCGCCGCAGTTCTTGCAGGTGTGCAGGGTATAGCCCTTATTATAGCAGGTCGGTGCCACAACGGTATCCGCATAGTCGTGTCCCGTCTTGGCAATCGGCGTGGAGGCAATCACCGCGCCGCAGTCGTCGCAGACGGTGTTCACCGCACCGTCCTCCGTGCAGGTAGGCTTGACCGTCTCTTCATACGTATGCGCATGCTTGCAGAGATTCGAGAGATAATGCGTCGTCGTGCCGTCAACATAGGAGAACACGCCGTAGAAAGTCGTCTGCGCTGCCTTAACCGTGTAACTCGCGCCCGCTTTCTGCACGGTGGGCGCCGTCGTCGTGTCCGCAATCTGTTGCTCTGCCCAGCCGTAGAAGCTGTAACCCTCCGTGTCCGCAGGAGTGCCGCTGACAGAGGCAAGCGTCACGGTGTCGCCGACATAGCTTTCCGTCGCGCCGCTGACCGTCACTCCATTCGGAACGATATAGGTAATCGTCGCAGCGGTCTTCGGCGCAAAGTTGATGGTCACGGTGCAGTCCGCACTTACATTGCTGACAGTAAAGGTATTGCCGCTCTGCGTCACGGTCGCCGCGCCTTCGGGAGAGACCGTATAGCCCGAGACTGTGTAACCGGTCTTCGGCGTGGCAGTGATCGTCTTGCCGCTCATGGAAACCGTGCCGTACTCGGTATTGTTGGAGACTGCCGTCACCGTATACTGCGGGCCGGAGAGCGCCGCCTCACCGGAGGGAGTCACCATGTCGGTGGGAATCTCGCGTCCAAAGAGCAGCCATGCGTATTCAGGATAGTCGATGAAAATGTTGCGGTTATGCTGCACATCCTGACAAAGGTCGTTGCGGCGCATTTCCCACTCATCCACAGGGTCCATCTCGCACCATTGCAGAAGCGTGTCCAGATTTGCAATGACCTTCTTGCCGTTGTTCTCATCGTCACCGGAACCGATTACGGGATTCGGCGTATTCTCGAACAGATTCGGTTCCTCCCAACGTACATAGACATAGAGGAAAATACGCGCCACATCGCCCTTGATGTTGTCGTTGACCTCTACAAGGTCGTTAGACTTGGCCAAATAGAGAACTGTATTGCCGCCGTAGCTGTAGGTAGTGTAGTTAGAGATCACACCACGCACATTGCCCATCGTGTAGTTGCTGCGCGTAGAATTGACATTGCTGTCCTCCGGACGCAGGTGGTGCAGGTCGCTGCCGCCGCCCGACTCTTTGAAGGAAGCGCGGCTCTTCGGCCAAACATGCTCGCGGCTGATGTTGCTGTTTGTCGTCTTGTCGCTGTAGATGAGCATATTATTGTCTGTATCATCCCAATAACTCGTCAGAGATTTGTAGCTGACGCTGTTGGTCATAGTAGTATCCATCAGCGTATGCAATCTCTTGTAAAGCGGGCTGTTGACCGCCTGTAAGCAGCTTTCCGTGCCGCCGTCAAGCTTCGACATCGTGGCATAAGTATATTCGCCCGTATAGTAGCTCTTTGCCTGAGAAGAAAGCTGCGTACAGGTCTTATGTCTTGTCGCAGTATTGGTGGATAGGGCACTCACAGAGACCGTGCCTGCAAAGCTTGCAACAAGCATCACAAGCATCAGTAAAACAGAGAGCGCCCGGGAAATAAAGTGTTTCATATTGCTTCTCCTTTATTCTATAGTCTAAATATCATAGCACAAATTTTGTTAAAACGAAATGCCAAAAACAATAGCATAGTTCACAAAAAGCAAATCATCTACTTGTCAAAAATGCCAAAACGCCACCCGCAAGGGTGGCGTTTTGGGAAAAAGTCTTATTCCAAATTCAGTTTTTTGCGCAAAATGCATTCCGAGAGGAAGAAATACAGCACGCAGAGAGCGGCTTGCACCGCAAGCACGATCCCCAGCAGCAGATTGACCTCCCTGATCGTTGCCGTGTACGCAAACGCGGAGAAGGCATTGAAGCCGATCAAGCTGCTGACCGAGAGGATCTCGATCACAACATTGATGCCGTAATACACCAGCACCGACCAGAGAATGCGATGCCGCTTGAACAGCTGTCCGATGGAGCAGGAGAGATAGATCTGCAGCAGGAGCATGCAGATGGAGGCAAAAATAATCAAACCGACCAGCAGGAGGGTCATGCCCGACGGCAGATCCAGCTCATACCACAGCATTCTTACGGTCACATAGAAGCCGTTGATGCCGTCGAACAGATACCACGAGGCAAGCACGCTGATCAGTCCTGTCACGACCACCGTCAAAAGTGCGGTGAGGAACTTCGATAGGATGAGTTGCCACGGCTTGACAGGCAGGGTGAACATGAGGTACCCCTCGTCGCGCAGCAGTCCCGAATAAAAGCGGACGATGGACACAACCAGCGAAACAATGCAAGCGGCAATGACGCCCAGCACGAAAACGGTTGTTGTGGTGCTGATCAGCACCGTGCCGAGCTTTCCTTCCAAATCGGCGGAGATCGCCAAGCGCTCGATCACAGCAAAAACGATAATTGCAGGCCAAATAAAGAGGAATATCTTCATATTGGCGCGCAGATCATATTTGAGCAGTTTTCTCAGCACGGCCATACACCTCCCATCGGAATCGTGCGGAAGATTTCGCGGAACACCTCGTCGACGGATTTTCCCTCACTGCTGCGGATATTGTCCACGCTGTCGTAGCGGACAATGCGGCCTTCCTTCAGGAAAATAACCTCGTCCAGCACCGGCTCAACGTCCGCAATCAGATGCGTGGAGATCAGCACCGTGCTCTCCGGCGAGTAGTTTGTTAAAATCGTGCGCAGAATGAATTCACGCGCGGCGGGATCGACGCCCGCGATCGGCTCGTCAAGCAGATACAGCTTCGCGTTTCGGCTCATCACCAAAATCAGCTGCAATTTTTCCTTTGTGCCCTTGGACATATTCTTGATTTTGGCATTCAAACCGATGCCCAGCGCCTGACACATTGCCTCGGCGCGATCTCTGCGGAAATCGGCGTAAAAGTCCGCAAACAGATCCATCAGATCCTTGGTCTTCATCCAACCCGCATAGTACATTTTGTCGGGCAGATAGCTGACGATTGCCTTTGTCTCCGGCCCGATCTCCTTGCCGTCGATGCGCACCGTGCCCTCCGTCGGGCAAAGCAGACCCGTCAGGATCTTAATCAGTGTTGTCTTGCCCGAACCGTTGGGCCCGAGCAGACCGATAATGCGCCCTGCGGGGAGCTGTAGATTCACCCCATCGAGCGCCTTCACGGCATCGTAGCTTTTGGCGATGCCGCTGCACACAACCAGTTCGTTCATTTGGATTCCCCCTTTGTTTGTAATAGCTGTGCAAGCTCGTTTGCGTCAAAACCGAGCTGACGCATTTTTTCGCAAAAAACGGAAAGCTCCTCCTGCGCCAGTGTTTTCCTCGTCTCGGCAATCAAAGCCTCGTCCTCCGTGACAAAACGCCCCGTATTCCGCTGCGCCGAAACAAGTCCGCGCTCTTCCAACGCGGTAAGCGCCCGCTGCATCGTGTTCGGATTGACGCCGGCATCCGCGGCAAGGTCACGCACCGACGGAATGCGAATCCCCGCAGGATACTGCCCCGAAACGATACGCTGCGTCAGCACTTCGGCAAGCTGCACCCAAATCGGACGGTCACTTTGCAGTTTCCAAGGCAAACCAAGCACCTCCTTTTTTTGTATTATTGTATTAACATACTAATACAATAATACACATTTGTCAACCCCCTTCTGCCAAAAATTTCAGAATTTTTCTCCCAATCCTCTTAAACCCGGGCTTTTGATATCGGTAGCAGCTCGCCGTAGGGCACGCCGACCTCGGCGCGCCGGTGCAGGAACTTCCGAAGATGGATCCGTTGATTTGTTGCCTGCCGCAGCAAAATAATATTGGGGTCAGGCAGCTCAGCCCAACCCCAACATTGTTTCAACAGTTCTATTGCGGATAAATCATCCGTGATAGTTGACAACCTTTTCAAACTTTTCCGCCACAAGGCTCGCGCCGCCGATCAAGCCGCCGTCAATCTCCGGCTGGCTCATCAGCTCGTTCGCGTTTTTGTCGTTCATGCTGCCGCCGTAGAGAATACGCACCTGCTCGGCTGCGTCGCCGAACATCTCACGCACCGCGCGGCGGATTGCGGCGATGGTGCGGTTGGCGTCGGACGCCGTCGCGGTCATGCCCGTACCGATTGCCCAAACAGGCTCATAGGCAATGACAACATCCGTGATCTGCACATTGCTCACGCCGCAGAGTGCCGCCTTTGTTTGCAAGCAGACAACCTCGTTCGTGATGCCCGTCTGCTTCTGCTCCAAGCTCTCGCCAACGCAGATAATGGGCTTTAAGCCGTTGGCAAGCACCTTTAAGACCTTCTTATTGACCGTCTCGTCGGTCTCGCCGAAATATTGACGGCGCTCCGAGTGCCCGAGGATGACGTATTCCACGCCCAACTCCTTCAGGCTTGCGCAGTTGACCTCGCCCGTGAACGCGCCCTTGTCCTCAAAATGAACATTCTGCGCGCCCAGCTTGATCTCCGTGCCTTTCAGCTGCGCGCCGGCGGCGAACAGACTCACGGTCATGGGGCAGACAACAACCTCGACATTGCCCTTCGGCTGGATCTTCTTCAATTCCTGAATCAGCGCAACGGTTTCCGCAGGCGTCTTATTCATCTTCCAGTTGCCCGCGATCATGGGTCTTCTCATATGCTGCGCCTCCGAATCAATAGAGCTTCTTGCGAATCTCGACGTTGCCCGCCGGGCAGTGGTTCTTGCAGTTGCCGCAGTTGATGCACTTGTGCTCGTCGTTCTTCACACCGGAGACGATCTTGCCGGTGGAGCTTGCACCGATGCGGTTCGCGCCCGCATTGATCATCGCGACCGCGTCATCATAGGTGCGCACGCCGCCGGATGCCTTAACGCCCATATCGGGGCCGACCGTCTCACGCATGAGGCGGACATCCTCGACCGTCGCGCCGCCGGTGGAGTAACCGGTAGAGGTCTTGACAAAGTGTGCGCCCGCCAGCTTCGCGACGGTGCAGGCCTTGACCTTTTCTTCGTCGGTCAGCAGGCAAGCCTCGATGATGACCTTGACCTTTGCTCTGCCCTTCACCGCATTGACGACGCCCTCAATGTCGCGCTTGACCAGCATCCAGTCGCCGGACTTGATCGCGCCGACATTGATGACCATGTCGATCTCACGCGCACCCTTCGTGGCAGCGTCGGCAGCTTCAAACGCCTTCGTTTCGGGCGTGCAGGTGCCGAACGGGAACGCAATCACGCAGCACGGCGTCACGCCGCTGCCCTCGAGCTGCTGCGCGACATACTGGATATAGGACGGGTTGACGCAGACGCTGGCGCAATGGTACTTCTTCGCCTCGTCGCAAATTCTGCGAATATCCGAAACGGAGGCTTCGGGCTTCAGGTAGGTGTGGTCGATATATTTTGCCATGTCGGCGGGATTCTGACCGCCTGCAGCAGGTGCAGATGTCTGCGCGCCGTACTTCGAGCAGATTTCCTCCGTCACTTGTCTGATAATTTCATTGATATCCATACTCATGGTTCCTTTCGTATGTTTTGTTTCTTCGAAAGACCTGTAGGGCAGGGACATGTCCCCGCCGCCTGTTGGGATCATCGAGTGCATACAGATTTATTTCCCTGTGCTGTCTCGGCGGGAACATGTCCCCGCCCTACATGGCATTTCAAAGGCTTATCGGTGATTTCTCGCTTCCTCGGCGATCTTAGCCGTGGCGGTCAGACCGAGGCGCGTCGCGCCCGCAGCGAGCAGGCTCTCCGCCTGCGCAAGGGTCTTGATGCCGCCGTCAATCTTGATGCCGACGTTTCTGCCCAAAATGTCATAGGCAAGCTTAACATCCTCGACGCGCGCGCCGTGACCGCTGAGCATATTCTGAATTTTGACATAGTCCACGCCGCTGGCGCGGAGCATCGTCAGCACCTTCCGCTTTTCCTCGTCGGTAAACAGAGCGTGTTCAAAGACCGCCTTAATTTTCGCCTTACCGCAGGCAAAGCGTACCAGCTCCTCCAGCTCCCGCTGGGCAACATCCAGTCTGCCCGACTTGATGGCAAGCACGTTGATCGCGACGTCAATTTCCGTCGCGCCGTTTGCCATGCATTCGCGCAGCTCAGCAAGCTTCGCCGCCTGCGACATACAGCCGTGCGGGAAGCCGACCGCCGTGCCGACCGCGACGGGGCTGCCAAGCAGCTCCTCCCGGGCGGCAGGGACATAGTAAGGCGCGACGCAGACCGCCGCCACGGAATACTTCCGCGCAACGGCACACTCCGCCTTAATTTTCTCCAGCGTGGTATCGGGATTGAGAAGCGAATGCTCCAGCCGGGAAATGACATCCGTACCCGTAACGAGTCCCGCGCAGGGAGCCGGGGCGGTGTCGATATGGAAGTATTGCAGCACCTGCCGCTCTACTTCCCTTCTGATTGCTTCCACATCCATAGTCAATGATACTCCCTTACTTCGCCGTCAATGGTCAGATGGTCGATCACGCCGCAGATGGTCAAGTCTGCAATGCATTGCCTGCCGAGGAACATGTTTGCCGCGCCGCCGTCCACATTGACAATGACCGTGTCCCCGATACCGGCATCCGCCACATCAAAGGCAATCGCCTGATTCCCGGTGAGCTTGCCCGCCTCGTCAATATAGTCGATGATCATCAGCTTTTGTCCGGCATAGCCTGCATCCTTGATCGTGGAAACGACGTTCCCGACGACTCTTGCCAGCTTCATCCCATTTTCGGGAGGATGCCCTCGACGTCGTCATGCGGAGACGGAATGACGTGGCAGCCGTACAGCTCGCCAACGCGTTTTGCCGCCGTAGCGCCCGCGTCAACCGCAGCCTTGACTGCGCCGACGTCGCCGCGCACCATAACGGTGACGAGACCGGAGCCGATCTGCTCCTTACCGATCAGATGAACATCCGCTGCCTTAACCATCGCATCGGCTGCCTCAACGGAGCCGATCAAGCCGCGGGTTTCAACCATGCCAAGTGCCAATTTCATAGTAGTTTCCTCCAAATGTTTATTCCTCGGGTTTGAGTTGTACGTTATACGAATCAATAAAGCCAACGATGGCGGAATCGGCGGGCGTTCGCTTCGTGCGGAACATCCGCCCCGCCTCCTTCGAGCCGATCATATAGACGAAGTCGCCTCTGCCTGCCTGTCGGGTTGCGTCCGCCGACACGACCATTTTGGTTTTTTTGCCTTTTTCAATGAGCTGCACCACAAGGAGCGGGATATTCTCCAAGTTCGGCTCCTTCACGGTAGCAACCACGCAGCCGACGACCTGCCCGATGTACATGGCTTAGCCGATTGTGGGCAGGATGCCCTCGACGTCGTCGTGGGGGGACGGGATCACGTGGCAGCCGTACAGCTCGCCGACGCGCTTTGCCGCCGTAGCGCCCGCGTCAACCGCCGCCTTAACCGCGCCGACATCGCCCCGCACCATAACGGTGACGAGTCCGGAACCGATCTGCTGCTTGCCGATCAGGTGAACATTTGCCGCCTTGACCATTGCGTCGGCTGCTTCAATCGCGCCGATGAGTCCGCGGGTTTCGATCATACCAAGTGCTAACTTCATTGTAATTTCTCCTTTCAATTAACCCATCGTGGGCAGGATGCCCTCGACATCGTTGTGCGGGGACGGGATCACATGGCAGCCGTACAGCTCGCCGACGCGCTTTGCCGCCGTAGCGCCCGCGTCAACCGCCGCCTTAACCGCGCCGACATCGCCCCGCACCATAACGGTGACGAGTCCGGAACCGATCTGCTGCTTGCCGATCAGGTGAACATTTGCCGCCTTGACCATTGCGTCGGCTGCTTCAATCGCGCCGATGAGTCCGCGGGTCTCGATCATGCCTAATGCTTCTTTCATTTGTTGTTCCTCCGTTTATGATGTAAATTTTTATTTTTTGACAGATTATCTCGCTGCACACGAATCCGATAAAAAGGGGATATAGCTCAGTACAGCGCTTTGACGATATCGGGGTGCGGGGACGGGATCACGACGCTTTCCGAAAGCATTCCCTGCGCTTCCGGCGTTTTCTCGCCCGCAGCGATCGCCGCGCGGACGGCTGCGACCTCGCCGGTCATGGTGATAAAGGACTTGCCGCCCAAGCCGCGCCCGAGGCGAATGTCGATCAGACGGATATCCGCCGCCTTGACCGCCGCATCCGCCGCAACGACTGCGGTGCAGAGGCTGAACGCCTCCATCACGCCGACGGCGGCAACCTGCCCGATCTCGTTGCAGGCGTTGATCGCCTTCGGCACCTGCTCGTGGACATGCGAAATTACCATGCTGTCCACCAGCCGCTGACCCGCGACAGCCTTGCCCGCGTCCACGCTCTCCTTGACCGCCGCGACCTCACCGGTGACGATCACGATATACTTGCCCGCGCAGACCGGCTGCGCCGCGACCAGCTCGACGGACGCCGCCTTGAGCATTGCGTCCCCCGCGTTAACGCCGACGGGGATTGCGTTTGTCTCGATCATTCCCAATGCATTCATTTGGACGCCCTCCTGATTTCAATATAGTCCTCCGTGACCGCCGTGACCGTGCCGGAGATGCTCGCGTGCATCTTGACGCCGAGCTTTTTCTCCGCGATATCCGCGATGAGCTGATTCTTTCGCACCTTGTCACCCACGGCGACCTTCGGCACGCTCGGCGCACCCACGCCCATGCGCAGTTCAATGCGCACACAGTCGGTGGAAAGCGGCTTATCCACCAGCGGCGCTGGAACGTCATATTCGCTCACGCCGAGGCGGGCGATCAGGCGGGAGACGGGAACCTTCTTGTTCTCCAAACCGCCGTCCACCTCGCCGTAGACCTCCTTGCGCGCGCGGATGCCCTTTGACGCCATAGCGGATTTGAGCGTCTGCATCACCTGCGAGGGCTTTAAGCCGAAGTTACAGGCGTAGTAGGTACACAGTCCGCAGTTGCAGCAGGAGAAAATGCCGTTGAAATCGCCCATGAGGTCAATGCCGTTGGCAATGCTCCGCATGGCCTTGTGCGGCTGCACATTCAGCCCCAGCGCGTTTCTCGGGCACATCTGCGTACACATTGAGCACTGGCAGCACACCGCCATGATCATGCGCAGATCGAGCTTCGGAGCCTTCGTTTGCAAAAGCGGATGATTTTTCGGGATTGCCAGCAGGCCGCCCGTGGTCTTCGTCACGGGGATGTCGAGGGTATCAACCACCCTGCCCATTGCGGGGCCGCCGATGATATAATCGCAAGGCTCCGTCGTGCCGCCCGCCGCGTCGATCAGCTCCTTGAGGGAGATGCCGACGGGGACGCGCAGGGTAACGGGATTCTTGACCGCACCGCCGACGGTGACGTATTTTTCAACGACCTTCTTGCCGTCGATGGCGGCTGCGATGTTCACCAGCGTGCTGACATTGCACACGACCGCACCGACGTCAAGAGGGAGTCCGCCCGTCGGGACGACTCTGCCCGTGACCTCATAGACGATCTGCTGCTCGTCGCCTGCCGGATAGTAAGCGTCGAGAAGATGCAGCTCCACATCCTCCGCGTCTTTTAAGACCGCCTTGAGCGCCTTGACCGCTTCGTGATAATGTTCCTTCAGGCAGATGACCGCGTGCTTTGCGCCCGTGAATTCCTTCACCGCGCGAATGCCGCGCACAACATCCGCCGCGTAGTACTGCATGACCTGCTGATCGACGCGCAGGAGCGGCTCGCACTCGGCGCCGTTGGCAAGCACATACTCGGCTTTGCAGTTGATCTTGACATGGGTTGGAAAGCCCGCGCCGCCCGCGCCGAGAATACCGGCGTCGCAGACGATTTTAGCAAGTTCCATAGGCTCAGATAATGCGGAAGTCACCCTTGAGCACGCAGCGTCTTGCGCGCGTAAAGGACTTCGCGCTGGTCAGTCCCTCGCCGGTCGGCGTGGCGATGGTCAGGGTTGTGTAGCCCTCGCCGCCAAAGCCCAAGCCGGAGTAAGACGGCGCGTTTTTGACGAAGATCGTCGTGTTCATGCGCCGCGCCGCGCGGGACATATTGTGGACATTCGTCGAATGGATCAGGGCGGAGTGCTGGCAGCCGTGCTCGGCACGGAACGCCTCATTCAGCGCCTCGTCGAAATTCGCCACGCGCACCATACCGAGCACGGGCATCAGCATTTCAACCTCAACAAACGGATGATAACGGTCAACGTCGGCAATCACCAGCACGGGGTCGCCCGTGAACTGCACGCCGCTTTCGCGCAGAATGTAGGTCGCGTCATGACCGACAAACTTGCGGTTGATCACATATTTGCCGTCCTTTTCAATGAGGACGGTGCGGACAATCTTGTCGATGTCCTCGCCGTAGACCCGGAACGCGCCGCACTGCTGCATCGTGTTCATCAAAGCATCCGCAATGGAATCGACCATGAAGACTTCCTTCTCCGCAACGCACAAAACGTTGTTGTCAAAGCTTGCGCCGTCCACGATATCCTTTGCCGCCTGCGGAATGTTCGCCGTCTCGTCCACAATCACGGGGGGATTGCCGGGGCCTGCCGCGACGCACTTCTTGCCGGACTTCATCGCAACCGCGACGACCGCCTCGCCGCCCGTGACGGACAGCATCTTGATGGCTTTGTGCGTCATAATGACCTTCGAGGTGTCGAGGGTCGGTTCCTTCGGCGCGGTAATCAGTCCGTTGGGGCCGCCCGCCGCGATGATGGCTTCATTTAACAGCTCCATCGTCCGCTGTGAAGCACGCTTTGCCGCCGGATGGGGGTTATAGACCACGGCGTTGCCCGCAGCGATCATGCTGATAGAGTTGTTGATGACGGTGGCGGTGGGGTTGGTCGAGGGGGTGATGGAGCCGATCACGCCATAGGGTGCCGTCTCGACCAAGGTCAGACCGTCGTCGCCGCTGAAGGCGGTCGGGTGCAGATCCTCAATGCCGGGCGTCTTGTTCGCGGCAAGGAGGTTCTTTGCGATCTTGTGATGTACTTTGCCGTAGCCCGTCTCCTCGTGGGCGAGGATCGCCAGCTCCTCGGCGTGCTCACGGGCGCATTGGCGCATTGCCTCGATCAGCTTGCCGCGCTCCTCCAAGGTCATGTCCATCAGGCGCTGCTGGGCGCGGATCGCGGTGTCGATCGCGTCGTGAACATCGTCAAACAGGCACTGTGCGCTTCCCGTCGGGCAGCAGCCGCCATGCTCCAAGCTGCTGCGCGTTTGATCTGCGATTTGTCGGATCTGTTCTTTTGTCAATGCCATACGCTATCCTCAGCTTTCTTTGTTGAATTTTTCAAAAATACGGGTTCCGTTTACATCAACGGAATCAATAATTGCGACAATACTTTGATCGACCGGCTTGTTTTCGGTTATATTGGTCTGACGCGACGAGCTGCCGCCGACCAGCATCACGACCTCGCCCTCGCCGGCGCCCACGGCGTCGATGGCGACGAGCAGACCGCCCTTTTCCTGCCACGTCTCAATATCAATGGGCTTGACGATCAGCAGCTTCAAGCCATAGAGCTTTTCCGCCTTGTTTGTGCTGACCACCGTTCCCTTCACTCTTGCTAACTGCATACCGTTTCTCCTTCATATTGCACCACAATGTCATTTGCGAGCAGAGCGTCGCGCGCCGCCGGGGTGATGATCGCGCCGACGCGGGCATGGAGCGTTTTTTGCTCGCTCTGCGCGGCGGCGAGCACATCCGCCTCGGTGATGAGGCTTGCACCGATGCGCGCCGCGGCATCTCCCGTGTAGTACGGGCTCACCGTCACGCCCATCTGCCGGAGCGTCTCAATGGAGGAGGCGACGCCCTCCAAAAAGGTGTTGCGGCGGAAGCGCGGCGGGTCAAAATCGAGATACAGCCGCACATCCTTCTTCCATAGGACGCTCCGCACGGCAAGGTACGCCAAAAAGTCCTTGTCCTCACCGTCCGCGATCTGCTTTAACAGTTCCAAGCGCGGCGCGACCAAAATGATCGTTTTCGCCTTTGTCGCCCGCTCCATCAGGTCGTTTTCGCCCAGCTTTGCGGCAAAGAGCGTCATTTCGTCCTCCAGCTCATTGCGCTCCGTAAAGCTCACGGGGATATAGCCCTCGCCGAATTGCTTTTTCAGCAGAGCCTTCAGCTCCTTCGGATAAGCAACCGGCGCGGCCAGCAGGACAAGCACCTCCTCCGGGTGCTGCTTCTGCCGCTCCAAAAGCGCCACACGCCGCACAACCTCCGCAACGATCAGCTCTGTTAACTTGTGGATCCATTCCTGATTCATTGTAACCCTCGCTGTCATTGCCTTTCAAAAAACTCTATAGACCGGGGACATATCCCCGCCGCACCGTAGTAGTTTGTAACAGTTAAAAGTTGTGTATCAGCCTCTGTAGTAGGCAGTT
>JBJDYD010000192.1:0-4569 GCA_051867015.1 Faecousia sp.
TTTTGCAGCTTTTACTCTTTCCTACCCACACTTTTTAGGGAAGAGCCAATTTTTTGTGTTTTTTGGTTGCAGACGGGGGAAATTTGTGGTAGAATATACGCTAATCTATGATAAAGCAACCAATCATTCACGAAAAGGAGAGAATAGCCATGAAAACCATCCAAATTTCTGATTTGACGCTGCGTTTGAACGAGACGCAGAAAAGCCCTGTTTCCAGCTTCCGCGAGAAGGTGGAGATCATCAAGGAGATGGATCGACTTTGCGTGGATGTGATTGAGACGACCTGCCGCAAGGAGCAGAAGGCGGACGCTTTACTGCTGCATACCGCCGCTCCCCTGCTGCGTCACAGCGCCCTGAGCTGCGCCTGTAAATTGTCCACAGAGGGAATCGACGCCGCGTGGGACGCCATCAAAGCCGCCGCGAAGCCGCGTCTGCTGCTTTCCGTCCCGACCTCCAGCGTGCAGATGGAATACCTCTGCGGCTGCAAGCCGAAGGTGCTTTTGGAAAGGATCCCCGCACTGGTCGCCCATGCTGCCGCGCTTTGCCCCGAGGTGGAGTTTGCCGCCGTGGACGCAACGCGCAGTGAGCCGGAATTCCTGCGTCAGGCGATCCAAGCGGCAATTGACGCGGGCGCAACGACTGTGACCATCTGCGATACGGCGGGCGTTCTGCTGCCCGAGGAGTTTAGTGATTTCCTCCGCAAGCTGCAGGAAA
This sequence comes from Faecousia sp., assembly GCA_051867015.1. Taxonomy (GTDB): domain Bacteria; phylum Bacillota; class Clostridia; order Oscillospirales; family Oscillospiraceae; genus JAZOXB01. The sequence continues at coordinate 715 of JBJDYD010000192.1, forward strand.
CCGTCCCCGCGCTGCAAAAGGTCTGTCTCGGCGCGGAGTGCTCGGACAAGATGCACATGGGCGCCGCCTGCATGGTCGCGGCGGTGCAGTCGGGCGCGACGCTGCTCAAATCCGCCATCGGCTCCGGGGAGCTGCTGCCCGTCTCCGCCTTTTCCGATATTTTGAAGCTGCGCGGCGATTCGCTGGAGCTGAGCTGCGCACTGAATCAGCCCGTGCTGGAACAGGCTTGCGGCAGAATTCGGGACATGCTCTCGGCAAAGCAGAGCGCGCGTTCCCCCTTCACCGCTGGCGTGCAGGCGCTCGACGAAGCCATTCTCCTGCACGCCGGAGACGACCGCGCAACCGTCGCCGCCTGTGTTTCCAAGCTCGGCTACGAGCTGAGCGAGGAGGATCTTGCGCGGGTCTACGAGAGCTTCCGCCGTCTTTCCGAAAAGAAAGACATCGGCAGCCGCGAGCTGGACGCAATCGTTGCAAGCTCCGCGATGCAGGTCGCGCCAACCTATCGTTTGAAGACCTTTGTTGCCAACAGCAGCAATGTCATGAGCGCAACCGCGCAGATTGAGTTAGAGAAAAACGGCAAGCTTTTGCAGGGCATCAGCCTCGGCGACGGTCCCATCGACGCTGCCTTTCTCGCCATTGAAGGCATCGTCGGGCATCATTTCGACCTGGACGACTTCCAGATTCAAGCCGTCACCGAGGGTCGCGAGGCTATGGGCGAGGCGCTGGTCAAGCTCCGCTCGAACGGCAAGCTCTACGCCGGGCGCGGCATTTCCACCGATATCATCGGCGCGAGTATCCACGCGTACATCAGCGCGCTCAATAAAATCTGCTATGAGGAGGCGCAAGAATGAAGCTCTCCTTTTCCACCAACCACTGGGGCGAAAATAATATCAGCCGCTGCCTTGACATCGCCGCGGAATACGGCTTTTCGGGCGTGGAGCTGCACAGCCTCGACGACCTCGGCGGCGAAACGCCCGCTGCGGTCTATCACCGTCTGATCGCGCTCGGATTAAAGATCCCCTGCGTCGATCTTTGCGCCGACATCGGCAATGCCGCGGAGAAGGACGCCGCCCTTGCCGAGCTGAAAGCGGTGCTTCCCGCCATGCAGGCGCTGCGCGTGACCTATCTGCGTCTGCGCGCCTCGGAGGGCGAAGCAGCCGTCGATGCCACAAAAGACTTCCTACGTGAAGCGGTTCCTATTGCAGAGCGCGGCGGCATCGTCCTGCTCATCGAAACGGCAGGCGCCTTTGCCAACACCGAGACACTGCGCGGCGTACTCGGCAGCTTTGCCTCCGATGCCCTCGGCGCTCTGTGGGATCTCCACTATCCCTATCATGTCTGCGGCGAGAGTCCCGAGGAGACCATCCGCAACCTCGGTGCCTATGTGCGCCATGTCCATATCAAGGACTCCACCGACGCGGGCACCTACTGCCTCGTCGGTGAGGGTGCGCTCCCGCTGGATGAATTCATTGACGCGCTGCGCTCTGTCAACTACGACGAGTTTATCTCGCTGGAATGGGATCCCGCGTGGGCGGAAGAATATGCCGATATGGATCTGATCTTCACCCACTTTGTCAGCTTCATGTCTCGTTATTCCAACCTCTCCCGCGCCCGCAAGAGCCTCTATCACAGCCGCAGCGGCGCAGGCAGATTCGTCTGGAAAAAGGACGCGCTGATTGAAAAGACCTTCTCGCAGGTGCTGGACACGATGGCAGAGGAGTTCCCCGATCAGTACGCCATCAAATACACGACCCTTGATTATACCCGCACCTACGCGCAGTTCCGCGACGATGTGGACACCTTTGCCCGCGCCCTGATCGACATGGGCGTTCGCGCAGGCAGCCATGTGGCGGTCTGGGCGACGAACATCCCGCAGTGGTATATCGCCTTTTGGGCGGTGACCAAGCTCGGCGGCGTCTTAGTCACGGTGAACACCGCCTATAAGATTCACGAGGCGGAATACCTGCTCCGCCAGTCCGACACCCACACCCTCGTCATGGTCAGCGGCTACCGCGATTCCGACTATGCCTCGATTATCTCGGAGCTTTGCCCGGAGCTTGCCGATACGCGCCCGGGTGAGCCTCTGCGGAGCAAGCGCCTGCCCTTCCTGCGCAATGTCATTACTGTCGGCTTCTCCATGCAGGGCGCAATGACATGGGAGCAGGCGATCAGCCGCAGCGCGAAGGTGCCGATTGAGGAGGTGCAGCGCATGGCTGCCGCCGTCAATGTCCATGATGTGTGCAATATGCAGTACACCTCTGGCACGACGGGCTTCCCGAAGGGCGTCATGCTGACCCATTATAATATCGTCAACAACGGCAAGTGCATCGGCGACCGCATGGATCTCTCCACCGCCGACCGCATGATGATTCAAGTGCCGATGTTCCACTGCTTCGGCATGGTGCTTGCCATGACCGCTTCCATGACCCACGGCGCAACGATCCTTCCGCTGCCCTATTTCTCTCCGAAGCCGGCGCTTGCCTGCGTCAATCAGGAGCATATCACCGCCTTCCACGGCGTTCCGACGATGTTCATTGCCATGCTGGAGCATCCCGATTTTGAAAAGACCGACTTTTCCTACATGCGCACCGGCATCATGGCAGGCTCGCCTTGCCCGATTTCCGTCATGCAGGATGTCGTGGAAAAGATGCATATGCGCGAGATTACCATCGTCTATGGACAAACCGAAGCCTCCCCCGGCTGCACAATGAGCAGCACGGACGACCCGATAGAGGTGCGCGTTGCCACCGTCGGACGCGCCCTGCCCGAGATCGAGTGCAAGATCGTCGATCCCGAGACGGGCGAGGATTGCCCCGACAATGTAACGGGCGAATTCGTCGCGCGCGGCTACAACATCATGAAGGGCTACTATAAAATGCCCCGCGCCACCGCCGCCGCCATCGACAAGGACGGCTGGCTGCACACGGGCGACCTTGCCTGCCGCACCCCCGAGGGCAACTACCGCATCACGGGACGCCTCAAGGACATGATCATCCGCGGCGGCGAGAATATCTACCCGAAGGAGATCGAGGAATTCATCTACACGCACCCGAAGGTCAGCGATGTGCAGGTCATCGGCGTGCCGGACGAGCAGTACGGCGAAGAGATCATGGCGTGCATCATCCTAAAAGAGGGCGAGACCATGACCGCCGACGAGATGAAGACCTACATCCGCGAGCACATGGCAAAGCACAAGGTGCCCCGCTATGTTGATTTCGTGGATTCCTTCCCGATGAATGTCGCGGGCAAGATCCTCAAATACAAAATGCGCGAGGATGCCATTCAAAAGCTGGGTCTGCAAAAAGCAAACGCCATTGAAACGGCATAATTAGGAAAGAAAAAGCTTGACAAATTCTGTCGGCGGTGCTATTATATTCACAATTCAATACTTCAAAGGCTATGACGAAGACGGCATAGATCCCTTCCGTCCCAGAGAGTCGGCGTTGCTGCGAAGCCGATACGCGAAAGATCTGATTCTGCCCATCCCTTCCGAGCCGGAGATCCGAGAATATGCATTTAGCAAAAGGTAGGCGTCTCCCGTCACTGCCACGTCACGGCAAGGGGCTTGTCAGAGCCATAAGGGGCACGAAAGTGCAATTTGAGTGGTACCGCGGGTTAATACATTATCCCGTCTCAAAGCAAACGCTTTGAGACGGGGTTTTTTCATGAATGCAGCACCTCTGTAGGGGCGGACGACCCTGTCTGCCCATGCAGGCACTTTCTTCCATCGCGTATGGGCGGCTATCAGCCGCCCGCGTGCAGGAACTACCGAAAGTGTTCCAATTTGTTTGCTCGTGCCGGCGGGCGGCTGATAGCCGCCCCTACTAGCCTGTAACGCTTAAAACTGTAGGTAGC
>JBJDYD010000193.1:0-4541 GCA_051867015.1 Faecousia sp.
TCGGCGGCGAACAGTTCGAGGGCTACACCAGCGAGGAGATGAAGATGCAGAACGAGGGCAGAAAGATCATGCACCTGCCCGAGCTGCGCGTGAGCTGCACCTGCGTCCGCGTTCCCGTTGTGCGCAGCCACTCGATCTCCGTCTCGCTGCATTTTGACCGTCCGATCTCCGTCAAGGAGGCGCGCGCCGCCATCGCAAAGGCGCCCGGCTGCCGTCTGGTGGATAACCTGGCAAGACACGAGTACCCGATGCCCCTTGATACCTCCGATCAGGACATCGTCTTTGTCGGACGTATCCGCCCCGACCTCACGGACGAGAACGGTCTGTGCCTCTGGTGCTGCGGCGACCAAGTCCGCAAGGGCGCCGCGACCAACACCGTCCAGATCGCAGAGCTGCTGCTGGAAAAATAATCCGAATCCAAAACGACCTCCGTCCGGACGGAGGTCGTTTTTTAGGCAGGGGAAAGGGACGCGGTGAACAGTGAACAGTGAATAGTGAATAGTGAATAGTGAATAGTGTCGGAGCGCTACGCGCGGATTAAAAACGCGGGCGGCTGATAGCCGCCCCTACGAGAAATCTCGCAGTTTACGCCGTAGGGGCGGCTATCAGCCGCCAGGTGCAGGAACTGCCGGCTGCGTGCCGGAAATCGGCAAGAGATTGCCACGTCGCTGCGCTCCTCGCAATGACAAAGGAGGGCAGCTAATACGCGTTTTTAAATCGTGCGGAGCACACCACAGTCATTCGCTCTTGGTCCTTAGCCCTTAGTCAAAAAAGCCCTTAGCCAAAACAGACTGCCTACAGGCGCGTCAGGGATGCCGGTTGCTACGGCTTCCCACAGACCGCCACCTATTCACTATTCACCATTCACTGTTCACTATTCACCGCGTCCCTTAAAAGTACAGCTCCGCGGCGACGTTGCCGTGGGTGTAGAGGCAGACTGCTTTGCGCATGAAATCCTCCGTTACGCCGAAATGCTCCGCAAGCTCCCACAGCTCCGTGTGCCCCTCCGCGACGGCGTTGTCAAGGTCGTCCTCGGTGATGAGCTTGCGGATTGCCCATTTATCGGCGCGGTTTTCATGGCGCTGCCGCGAATCAACCTTCGTATAGCGGCTGTAAAAGCTGCCCGTCTCGCAATGCCCGATCTCATGGCTCAGCTGCGTCCGCTCCTGCGCCTCGGTCATGCGCCGACGGTCGATGCCGATGACGCAGGAACCGTCCTCCAAAAGCACCGACAGGCTGCTCATATGCACCATATTTCGCTGATATACGCTATGCCCGCGCCGACGCGCATAGGCGTAAAGAGCTGCTACTGTCAATTTGATCGCTTTTCCTTTCGCTCCTTTGCGAATCGGGCGAACGCCTTGACCTCCTCGTAAAGCTCGTCGTCGATCGCAGCGTCGCCGAATAACGCAAATTTGATATCTTCCTCGTTGACCTTACGCTCGCCCTCCGGGACGGGCGCTTTTTTTTCGTCCGGCGCGCCGAGAATCTCCAAAACGCTCACGCCGAAAAATTCCGCAAGTTTCAGAAGCGTCTCATAGTCCGGCTTGCGCCTGCCGACCTCGTAATGACTGTACGCCTGCCGCGAAATGCCGAGATAGTCCGCCGCCGCCTGCTGCGATACGCCTGCTTTTGTCCGTATCTGTTGAAGGTTTGTTGCTACCTCACCCATTGTTATCACCCACGCTTAGTGTAGCAACAAATTGTTGCGCTGTCAAGGGGGTAATGTTGCACAAATTTCAAAATTTAAAATTGTGCAGGATTTTATGCTACATACTGTTGACAATGCGCTACAAATCGTTTATACTGAGGCTACGTTTTGTAGCGAACGTATCACGGGCAAGGGGGACTTCCCCGGGTGGACAGTAATACTATAACATGAAACCTGTCCAAAAAATCGGACTGTAAAAGATTTTTTTGACTAAGAGCTAAGAACTAAGGGTGAATGACTGCGGTGTGCTGCGCACAATTTTTGATTTTTGGCGGGTTCCCTTCTGTGTCATTGCGAGGAGCGAAGCGACGCGGCAATCTTGTGCAGGCATTGCAAAGTGCGTACAAAGCTATAGCCGGAGATTGCCACGACCAGTGTGCGCACTGGTCTCGCAATGACAAAAAAGGCAGCCTTTCCGTGTCATTGCGAGGAGCGCAGCGACGTGGCAATCTTGTGTAGGCAGTATCAAGTGCGTACAAATCTATAGCCTGAGATTGCCACGACCACTGCGCAGCCGTTCGCGACGAAGGAGCGTTACGGATGTGGCGTACCCCTTGCGGGTAGTGTGCGCACTGGTCTCGCAATGACAAATTAGGGTAGCCTTTCCATGTTATTGCGAAGAGCGCAGCGACGCGGCAATCTCGTGTAGGCATACTGAAAGGAGAGTTTTGGAAATGAAGAAACAGGATTTGATCCGCGTATCTACGAAGGGGATGGCGCGGGAGGCATGGCTGGAGGCGCGGCGGGGGTCGCTGGGCGGTTCGGACGCGGCTGCCGTGCTGGGGATGAATCCCTACGCCTCGCCCTACAGCGTTTGGGCGGAGAAGACGGGGCGTGTGCCGGACAAGCCCGACAACGAGGCAATGCGCTTGGGGCGGGACTTGGAGGACTATGTCGCCGCCCGCTGGCAGGAGGAAACGGGCAAGAAGACCCGCCGCGTCAACGCGATGCTTTACAATCCCGCGTTCCCCTTTGCCCATGCCAACATTGACCGTTGGGTGGTGGGCGAAAACGCGGGGCTGGAATGCAAGACCACCTCGGTGCTGAACCTGAAGCAATTCAAGGGCGGGGAATATCCCGACAGCTACTATGCCCAGTGCCTGCACTACATGGCGGTGACGGGCGCGGCGCGGTGGTATTTGGCGGTGCTGGTCATGAACAAGGGGCTGCTTTGCTTCACCGTTGAGCGCGACGAGGGGGAAATTTCGGCGCTTTTACAGCGGGAGGCGGCGTTTTGGCGGCTTGTGGAAAGGGATATCCCGCCGGAGCCGGACGGCACTGCCGCAACGGAGGAGGCGCTTCGGGGTATTTATCCCGGCGGCGGCGCTGCCATCGAGCTGACGGGGCAGGAGGCGCTGTTTGCGCGCTACGCCGCTTTGACCGCGAAAAAGAGCGATACGGAAGCCGAGCTTGCCCAACTCAAGCAGACACTGATGGAAAAAATGGGCAATGCGGAGGGCGCGACCTGCGGGGATTGGAGCGTGAGCTGGAAGACGCAGACGCGGCGCTCGCTGGATGTGGAGGCGCTGCAAAGGGTATTCCCGGAGCTTGCGCCGTTCTACCGCAGCACGGTCAGCCGCGTCCTGCGCATCGCGAAAAAATCGAAACGGGAGGCGAAACCGCAATGACAGAGGAAGGGTTGACGGGAAGGGAGGACGGGCAGCTTTCCTTCGTCCTCTATGACAACTGGCGCGCGCAGCTTTTGCGGCTCGATTTGACGCAGCGCGGCATTTTGCTGACGAATATCTTTGCCCGTCGGGCATCACAACCGCTTTTGGAGATGGATCCGGTGACGGATATGCTGTTTTCCATCATCAGCGATCAGCTCGACCGCGACGCGGCGAAGTGGGAGCTGAAGCGGGAACGCCGGAGAGCGGCGGGTGCGGCGGGCGGCAGGGCAAGCGCAAGGTCACGGCAGGAAGCAAAGCAAACCGATGCTTCCCAAAGGCAAGCAAAGGAAGCTGAAAATGCTACTGTCACTGCAACTGAGACTGTCACTGTCAATGCAACCGGGACTGGAAATATCGGCGAAGCCGACGCTTCTCTGCACAACCCCGCCGTCGCCGAGGTGATGAGGGTCTATATGCAGAAGGTGAATCCCACGCCGTCACGGCTGTGCATCGAGCAGCTTGCGGCGTTTGCGCAGACTCTGGGCGCGGAGGTCTGCATCCACGCGATCCAAGTTGCCTTGGACGAGAAGAAGACGGGCTGGTCGTACATCCGCGGCATCCTGCGGAGCTATCATAACGACGGCGTGCGCTGCCTTGCCGACATACAGGCAAGGGAGGCGGAACGTGACCGCACGAAACGAATTGAGAAAAACGGCGGCTTCCAGACCCACGGCGGCCCGCTTTCCGAGCTGGCGCGCAAGGCGGTGCGGCGGGCGCTTGCCGAAGACGAGGAGGGAGAAGAATGAAGCATTGCGTATCGAAGCTGGCGAAGTGTCCCTATTACCATCAGCATGAGTCGCTGCGGATCTTCTGCGAGGGTGTGGAGGACGGCACCTCCTTACAGCTCGCCTTTGATAGCAGTGCGCATCAGCAGTGCTACCGCAAACGGCTCTGCCACACGATGCACTGGCCGGCGTGCCCCGTGGCGGAGATGCTGAATAAGAAGTGGGACTGGTGAAGGGGGAGATTTTAGTGAAGAGTGAAAAGTGAATAGTGAAGAGTGAATAGTGTCGGAGCGCTCCGCGCGGATTCCAATGTAGGCGGGAACATGTGTCCGCCGTCCGCGAAGCGGCAGACGGTACATACAAACAAATTGTACGCACTCGGTAGTTCCTGCACGCGGGCGGATACTATCCGCCCCTACTAGCCTGTAACGCTTA
>JBJDYD010000194.1:0-21948 GCA_051867015.1 Faecousia sp.
CGGGAAATAGTAGCCCTCCGCCGGGGTAAGGCGAATGCGGCAGTAGTATTTACCACCCTCTTTAAATACCGTGCAGTTTTCCTCATCCGCTGCGCCGTTGCCGGTCTTGTCCCACCACCACTGTAGCTCGCTGACATTGACATTTCCGTTGATTGTAAAGTCCGTATCGCAGTTCTGCCCGACCTCTGGAAGGTCGATGCCGGAAACGGAAATATCCGTGACTTTCCCGCGCGTTTCCGTTGTCTCGCCGAAGTTCAATCCGGAAGCCAAGACATAACCGACGCCGTCATCATAAAGGATACGGTACCAATCGCCGACCTGCTTCACAATAGAAACCGTCTCGTCCTTTGTCAGCCCGCCGATGCGTTCATAGTCCTCACCCGGACCGGAGCGCACATTGAGCGCACTCGCGGAAACCGTCGCGGTGCCGATCGTTTCAGGCTGCTTGACGGTAATGAAATAGTTCACGCAATCGGAGTAGCCCAGTTCCTTACCGCCGATCAGGAGCTTCATGTTCAGCGAAACGCCGACGGACTTCTCTCCGGTTTTCGTCGGCGTGAAGCTCACGGAATCAGCGCCGCTGTACTGATGCAAGCCAGTCTCATCCACAAGCTGCACATAGGTTGACACGCTGAGCTCCGTATCGCGCATCCATTGCTTAAGCGATGTGCAGGCAAAGTCAAACCTCAGTTCTTCCCCCGCGACCGCATATAAATGGTAATACCCCGGCGCAATCGGATCCTCGGGCGGGTTGGGAAGAATGGCATTGTGAACGACATCGGTAATCTGAATCGGATCATTCTCCAGCCGTTCCAACAGATCCGCCTGCGAATAGATGTACATATGGTAGGTCGGAGAATAGCCCTTTCCCTCGTCGCCGTTCACGACGCATCGAAAGGTAGCCCCCTCCCAGTTTTCTCCGCCATCCTCAAATGTTTTATTGGGACGGAATTGCAGATGTGCCGTCGTGGTGCCGGAATAGGCATCGTTGTCCTCCAAATCAACCCAGCTGCCGGAGCCTTTCGCCTGCCATTGGTAGTTCAGATTTGAACCGCTCGCGCCGACGGCAATGTCATAGATACCCCCATAGTAAACAGCGTTGTCATACGCCACAGTATACACCTTGAGAGAAGCCGCGCTGACGGTAATCGTGAAGAACGATGCCAGAATTGCAAGGCAAAGTAGGATGCAGAGCGTTCGTTTTTTCAAAACCGTTCACGTTCCTTTCTGTGAAATATCGCTTTGATCAGCCGTAAGCGAGCTCCGGATAGACATAATGGTAATACCATTCCGCGCCCGCCATGGAGCCGATACGCGCGATCACGACGAGCTCTCCCTGCTCATCCGGGTAGAACATGAGATTGTCCAAATTGATGTTATCGTCAGAGACCGTCCATGCAAGGCATTCATTATAGCCGTATAACTCCCTGTCCTCCTCGGGGATATCACCGAAGTAGGAGATAAAGCACTCTTCTGCCGCCGTACGCGTAGCCTCAAGGAAGCTCTCTTCCTCAATATACAGGTATTCCAAAAGCGCACTGCCCTGCAGCCATTCACCGGTGGTGTAATTATAGCAGTACACGCCGTAAGACGAAAAATCACTGACGCTTTCCGCAGCGAGCACGAGCACCAACAGGTCACGATAGAAGGTAGGATACCAATTCACAATGTTGTAGTTCAGAAACCAGCCTTCCTCCATCGCCTTGTATTCTTCCTCAATCAGCGCGCCGAAGGTCTCGCGGATCGACTGATTGATCGCTGAGGCACCTTCGGTAGATTCAGTGATCTCAGGCAAATGAAAGGAATAATAGAAGGTATCGCTGGTATTATCGTCGTAAGAGAACTCATATTCCCCTGCGTCGTTGTAATACTCATTGACAAGCTCTTCCGCGCCTGTTGTCGGCTCTTCCGGTGTAGGATCTGTGGGTTCTTCCGTTTCCGTGGGGGCGGAAGTTTGTTCCGTAGCGGAAGCGTCTGTCGGCACAGTGCTTTCCGTGGTAGGCAATGTGATGTTCTCAAAGGGTCTGCTCGTGGGTTCTTTTTCACCGCAAGCCGTCAAAGAAAACAGAAAAAGAAGGGCAAGCGCAATTGCCATAAGCTTTTTCATCGGAATTCCCCCGTTCATTTATATAGTACTTTTGGGGCGGCGGCCGGCTGCCGCTGCCCCGTTGGTTTCCATTAGTTTACTACTTGGATCGAATAGAGAACCGACTCCACTGCCGCAGAACGGCACTCCTCAAAGCTGTTGTAAGAGCGCACACTGATGCAGATGCCCTGATACTCCCCGGCGTCATCGCCGAACTGAATGTAAGTATCAATATAGTAGTCTCCCCAGCAGTTATAGGTGATCTGGACAGCCTCATAGCCTGCGATCATCATTTCCTGCTTTGTGAAGTCCTCATAATCAGAATAGCTGTCAAGATTTCCCAGCGTAGTCTCTAATTCCTCCTGCGTTCGGTCTGCATAGAAGGTCATACGCAGCGCGCCGTCTGCCGTTTCCAGCGCATCAATGCCGAAACCGGCATCAAAGGTAAAGACATCAGAGGGATAGGAGAACAAAATCGCGCCTTTGTCATTATAATCATACACCGCGTCGCCGACAACGGTTACGTTTCCTTCCAAATCGCCGTCATCGGGCGCCCCGTTATCAGACAGTTCAAAGCATTCCGCTGCCGATTCGCATCCGGCTTCCAGCAGCGGCAGATACCAGTCATCGTAGTGATTCGGCATCATGTCATCGTAAGGGAAGTCCTCTGTGTCAGCGTAACGCACATCCTCCCAATCCATCCCCCACGGGCGGAGATAGAAAGCATAAGTAAACCAGCTTTCGCCATCGTCTTCCGGATCCTCATATGTACCGTCAATGCAGATCATATCGTCAATCGAGCTGACCGTAGAAGCACCCGGATCAACGATCCAGTCGGCATGACCGACTTCGTCATCGTAAAAATAGCCGCCTTCGGACATCATGCAGCCATGATCGGTTGTACCCGCGCCGAAGGAGACATCCACGTCGATCATATGATCGTCAAACGCGCTGTCCTCATCCCAAATTCGGATGCAGCCGCTGCCATCTTCATAGAACGAGATACGCGCGCAGGCATCCCAGTAGCTGTTCACCAAATCGGAATAGCTGCCGCCTGCACTCTTCACAATCCACCAGCCGTACCAGTCGCCGCCCCACCATGCATCGCCGAGGCTCTGGGGTTCGTCGGTCGGTTCGTCGGTCGGTTTGCTTGAAGCCTCTGTCTTAACGGTCGCGCCGTCCTTAACAAAGGTCATCGTTATGCCTTCGCCCATAAAGTCGATTGTCAAAACGCCGTCCTTTAGCGTACCTGTAGAATCCACGTCCTCAATGGTGAGAACGATATCATTGCCGTCGAGCTTCCACTTGCCGCTTGCGCTGTCGCCGTCAAGCGTGAACACGCACTTCCCGCCGGAGCGCAGCTCAATATAGTTTTCGCCCTCGGCGTAGATCTCGGAGATATTCACATCCTCGCCGAATACCTCAACCGTCGCGCCAACATACTTTCCTAAATTGGCGTCGTTATCCTTTCCTCCGCCGCAGGCGGTCAGAGTGAACACCATAACAAGCACAAGCAGCAATGCAATATTCTTCTTCATTTTGTTCCTCCATACAAAGAGAATAGGCGGCAGCAAGCTGCCGCCCATGTGATAGATCAGCCCTGTTTATTCTTCGCTGCGCCGATGATAAACAGCACAGGGAGTACAAGACCGAGAATGAGCGAGAACACGGGGAAAGCGTCGCCGCCGACCACGGTGAGGATGCAGCCTGCAACACACAGCACCGCAACAACGATGCCCCACGCCATGCACATGCCTGCTTTATCGGCACGTTTGGCATTGGCAACGCCGATGATGCCGGTTACCAGCTCAGCAACCGCGCTGGCAAGTGTCAGAAAACCTGCCGCATACAGCATGCCGGACGAAGCCCCAAGGACTGCAAGTGCCGCGATGCCCAGCAGCGCAACGATTGCAACGATCAGAGAGATGCCTCCGCCGATGATCATGAGGATGCCGGTTACCTTTAAAAAGCTCGCGCCCTTCGGTGTAGTCTGTTCCATAACAATTGACCTCCTTTTTTAATATTGTCTACCGCCGCAGCGGGTCAACACAGGAATATGCTTTTTCGTTTCGAAAGGGAAATCAAACCGATCTCCCTTAATTATTTACGGAGCCTCCGCAGAATTCACAGCGCCCGGAGGCGTCCGGCGTAGTTGTCGCTCCGCACCACGGGCAGGTGATCACCTGTTTCGGCGCGGCAGCCTCCGCCGCCTGCTTGCGCACCTGACGGCGTACCTGCGTCAGCGCCGTGCGAATCTCGTTTGCCATCCGTTCGCGCTCCTGATATTCCACATTTAGACGCGGATTCACGCCCGCACCGACACGGCTTCCGACAGCGTCAACCTCAACGTCATTCCCCAAGCGGAAACGAATCTTGTCAAACCACGGGCTGTTGACGTGAATGTTCACGTTGAATTCATAGCTGTAATGGTAGCGCGGCGGATTATAGCTGACCTCTTTGCCGTCGGGCAGCTTACGCTTTTCCTCCGTCTTGCTCTCGTCGATATCCACATCGCAGCCCGTAACCTGCGAAAAGTCTAAAATGTCCGGATTTGCCTCCTGCCAGCGCTGCGCAGAGGTTACAAGGAATTTCCCGGCGTCCTCATCGAGCAGTACTTTGGTTCCGAGTCCCAGCGTACGGGTAACATGGAACTTTTCGACCTCCGCACGGTTTGCTTCGCGATATTCCAATTGGGCGCGGATCTCCTCTACCGTACTTTGGCGGCGCTCCGAGAACCACGGCGAAAGCTTTTTTGCGCACTCCTTGCAGAGATTCCCGTCTTCTAACTTACGGTTGCCCAAAAGTCCGATTTCGCCGCCGCAAATATCGCAGTTTTTCTTTTCAAACAGTTTGCCGAAGAAACCCATCTTTTGTTTCCTCCCTATTGGATATGAGATTATCCCACCGATGAAAAGGAATTGTCCATCGGTGGTCAGTATGTAATTTGAATTACTTCACTTGAATGCTGGCAATGATCGCCTGCACATCAACGTCTTCCAAAGCAATCTTGCCGCCGTCGTTTTCAAGAATCATCGTGATCTGGATCTGTACATCCCCATCCGTATAAAGTACGGCGGTCGGATAATCCATGTTATTGCAGGTAAAACCGTTCCATGTGTAGCCGCCAATCTGCATCGGCTCGAGATCTACGACATCATCGTACCAGTCCGAGGAAACATACATCGTATTGTCCGGGTAATAGTTGATCTGAACATAGGGCTTGGTAAAGAGATCAAAATCATTCTCGCCGCCCTTGCAGATTTGCAGCGCGGTCGGGTCGTACTCGCCGTCATAGCTGTCAAACATATCAGACACAGGGAATGCTTTCCAGCCGTTCGGAACAAGCGCGCTGATATTGCCGGTGTCGTAGGTTTCACCCTTGACCTCATCCACTGTCTTCGGCGCTTCCCCCTTATCGCCGCCGCAGCCGGCAAGCATCGCCGTGCAGAGCACGAGGGCAAGCAGAAGAGCCATCACTTTTTTGAGATTGTTTTTCATGTTATTTCATCCTTTCCATTCATATCACTGCCTCGACAAGAGGCGGCATGACCGGAGCGCCTTGCTCATTTAGTTGAGAAGCACAGCGAACGCACATATCCAGATCCTCGCAGATCAGGAAGCATCGATTGCAGACCGTTCTGCGGCAAATGGGGCAATAATTAAAGCACTCCGCCGCATCCCTGACTGCCGCGTTTCTCGCCCGCTCGTGTTCCTTTTGATAGAGGGTATCGAATACGATACGCTTTCCCTCACTCAGCGGGGACACACCCGCCTTTGAAAAACGGATTTGTCTGCTTTTCCAGACTTCCCCGCATTCGGCGCAGCGGATAGAGAAGGAAAATACTTCCCGCGTCGAGCAATCCTTCAAGATGGCATCTACGATTTCTCTCAACGATATTCACCGTCCTTTGCGTTTCGGTTAGCTACAATTTATCAAAAGCATCGGAGGAAATCAATGGTACTCAGCATACTTTACAAGGAAAGTAGCCCAAGGATAAGTATAGTTTGCACAAACTAAAGCGCTTTGTTTTGTGCAATTTGTCCATCATTAAACTGAGCTGTCTTTCCGACATCCTCTGTAGGGCTTGGACATGTCCTGTTTCCCTTATCGGGGCGCGATCCCGCGTATGTCATTGTAATTCAAACGCAATCCGTCAGCTCGTTCAGACGGTCGAGACGGCGAAAAAGGTCAATGTACAGCATCAGCTCATCCCGCGAAGCAATGCCTAATTTTTGATAGATATTGCTGTTATGCTTTTTCACGGTGTGGATACTGATAAACGCCAAATCGGGAATTTCCGTAATCTCATGTCCGTCAATATAATACTTCAAAATACCTCGTTCCGCCGTGGAGAGAGTCTTTGCCCGCTCGGAAAATGTATGAAACAATTCCTCAATGTTCGGAGGTAAGGCATTGGCGGCTTGCGGCGTCTTTTCGTTTGATTTGGAATGTACAAACTGCACCAATGCGTCCAGCTCTGCAATGCCCGTTATGCTGTTCTCCGGAATCTCGTCGGATTGGATGACCTGTATTGTGTGTAAAATCGGCTGCACAAAACGTTTCGAGAGGAATAGCGATAGGCATAGCGCAATTACAAATAACAGTACTGAGCACCCGATCAGGAGCAGACGGTTGGTATTACGGTATGCGCTATAGGTATTTTCAGGGATCAGCACCGCCGTAACCAGCTCGTTTCCGTCCGCGCCGCGAATACTCGTTTTGCAGTGCAGACCGATATACCGGTTGCCTCCATCAAAATATGTATTAAAATATTTACCTTTCTGAACGGAAAGAACGTTCGTTTCTGCCAGGAAAGTACCGTCAGCGCTGCCGGTCAAGCCTTTCTCCAGCAAAAGCTTTCCGCCCTGCACAGGCGCAAGCAAGGTAATCAGAGGACCAAAGGAACCGTTCAGTTCCGGATAGGAAAGATAACAGTAAAGAGAAGACAGCTCCACACCGCACAGACCGCAGACCTTCCCGTTTGGATCCAGTATCGGAACGCACAGGAGCTGAACATCCTCCCAAGTGTCCGTCAGCCGAAAGCGCTCCGTCCAGCAGCAGGCATCCGCTAAGCGCTCCACCTCCGCCTCCATCCATGCGTCATAGCCGGGAAAGCGTTCGGTGTCAAACTCCAAATTCCAGCGGTTGTGCAGCTCCAGTTGCTCTGAACGGGCAATGTCCGGAATTCCGCGGAAGAAGACCACATCCTGCTGCGCCGCAGTCTTGGTATGGATGTTTGCATACCGCAAATAGATTCCGGTTGCGGAATGCGGCGCTTTATCAGAAGCTGTGTTGACCGTTGCGTTGAATACCATATAAACGCCGCTGCATTGGGATAAGCGCAACGTCATATACAAACGAGGCATCAGTTCCTCTTGCAGTTTTTGCAGAAGCTCGGGGTTATCGTTGAGGTCATCTATCGTCAAGCCGTTTCCGGTCAGCAGACTTTCCAGCGTCCTTGAAATCTGTTCGGACAGGGCAATGCCGTTGGCTTCCAGCGACTCCATATGCTGTTCGAGCTGTAATTGGGCATTATCGAGCTGTAATTGCAGCGTTTCTCCGGCTTTTTGTGCATCGTTGGAAAAAACGCCGACAACACTGAGGATTAAAACCAGCACTGCGGCAAGGCCCAACAGCATAGAAAGCCAATAGAGCAGCAGACGCCGCTGCATACTGACACTCTGCTTCTTAATTTGGGCGGTCAAACGGAGAATTTCTTTTATTCTGCTCATCATCGCCCCTCCCAAGCTGCCACATATCGTGCAATTTTAAGCTCAACAGCAAATCGCCGCGCCGCATTCAAATAAAAGAACCGACCTACATTAACTGACCGAAAAGTGTTAGGTGCAATGAAAAAGAGCCTATTTCCCGTAATATTTCTGCAGCTCCTGCAAAACCCGTGCAGCCGCAGCGCTCAAGTTTTCGGTTCCGTCGTATTCCTTCAACGCAGCGCTGAGAAGCAAACGCACCTGAGCCTCAAAGGAAGTCTCCAGTGAAAGATAGTCCTCCCGCTGCGGCGGTGTGTAGAAGGTATATTCCTCCTGTGTCATTAAGAACGCGCGATACAGCTCCTTGTATTTCGGATCCTCCAGTTGCTCGATTGCTTGCGGAAGATAAGTATCAAACGCCTCCTGCGTCACGGGCATATAGCCCAAGCGGGTCACCAGTTCTACATTTTGCTCCGGAGCGGTCAGCCACTTTAGGAAAACCATTGCCGCCTTCTCCCGCTCCGGCGTAGATTTCACCGTGCAAATCCCTGCACCGCGCTGCATGACAAGCTTCTCGCCGCCTTCAAAAATCGGGCACGGGCGGGCAAGATATTCAATCTCCTCGGAGGTATTGTCCGGATAAGTCACAATATCAGAGTAGTAAAGGACGCTTGCCGAGGAAGCAACAGAGACTACCGCATCACCCGTGCGCAGCGGTTCCGTCGCGTAACCGTCGTAGAGCCATACGCCGCTCTGCAGCGCAGCCTCGGCATAAGGCTGCCACGCCTTTGCGAACGCAGAACCAAACGCGATGCCGTCCTCATCAAAGAAGGACTCCCCCAAGGCTTCCACACCGACCTGAAAATAATTAAAATGATAATCGTGCACAAAGAAGGTCTTTCCGCCGCTCCACTCGGCATAGCGCGCAGCCGTTTGAAAGAGCCCTTCCCACGTGTCAAGCTCCTCTACCGTAGCGCCGGTATCCCCTGCAAAGCGGTCAAACAGCGTTTTGTTGATAAACAGGATCTCCGTCGATTTGGCGACCGGCAGAATGGCGAGCCGGTCATGAATCGTGCCCTCCTCAATAAACGCCGGAATAAAAGCGGACAGCTCCTCCTCGGAGAAATAATCACGGTAATCCACCAGTATGTTTTCCTCCGGCATGGCAAGCACCGTCTTCGGATAGGAGATGAACATATCAGGCAGCTCCGCCGCGCCCGGATCATTGTTGGCTGCCGATAAGACCGCCTCGTGAATGGTATTTGTGTTGGTTACGGAGGTCACTTGAATCTTAATATTGTGTTCCTTACCAACGGTCCGGTTAAATTCCGCAATTAGATCATTCAGCGGAGAGTCCGTCTGTCCGCCGTAAACATGCCAAATGGTCAGTGTAATCGGCTGTTCCTCCTGCACGCCGGCACAGCCGCCAAGGGTGAGCAGCAGGAGAACGCACAGCAAAAATGCTATGTAGCGCTTCATGGTATACCTCCGCCCGCCGCGCGGAATCGTCTCCCGTCCGGCAAAATCAGTTGAGCAACCTAAACCATTATATTATTATACAGCTTTTTTTCATTCCCGCATGAATCGAAAGATCTATAGAAGATAGAGATTGCCACGGCGCAGGCGCCTCGCAATGACAGAGAAGGTTCCCCATCTGTCATTGCGAGGAGCGCAGCGACGTGGCAATCTCACGCACGTACTCCAAAAAACGCCGTACCCTTGTAGCAAAGGGACATGTCCCCGACAACCGCGAAGCGGCAGACGACACAGACAACAAATCTATAGTCGGTCAGTAGTTCATGCACAAGATTGCCACGGCGCAGGCGCCTCGCAATGACAGAGAAGGTTCCCCATTTGTCATTGCGAGGAGCGCAGCGACGTGGCAATCTCACGCACGCAGCCCAAAAAACGCCGCTATTCAGCGCAGGGCTCCAAACTGATCACGATGCCGCTGACTCTTGCTTGGATGGCAAGTGCCGTGCGGCTTTCGCAACCGGTCTTTTCCAGCATATGGTGGATGTGGTTTTTCACGGTGCTCTCGGAAATGCAGAGCTGTTTCGCAATGGCGGCATTGGAAACGCCCGTGGTCATGATTCGAAGAACCTCCAACTCCCGCTCCGTAAATTCCGCGCTGCCCGCAAGGCCAAGCTTCACCGGAGGAGCACTGTCCGGATAGACAGACTCCCCTGCCATGGTCCGATCCATCACCTGTAAAATCGTTTCCTTGGAGGTCTCCTTGTACCAAAAGCTTTCAATTCCGATCTCACGGGCTTTTTTCAGCCACGAAGCCTCCGGCATGGAGGTCACTGCAATGATCTTTACCTCGGGGCAGTTCTTTTTGATTCTTGCCGCCGCCTCTAAGCCGTTTGAGCCATCCGACATCAGAATGTCCATTAAAACAAGGTCAACGGTATGCTTCAATACATAGGCATCCGCAAACGCCGCCGATTCAACGGAATACGCCAGCTCATATGCCTCTGATGAATTTACAAGCAGCTCAAAAAGCTGCCTCGATATCAATTGATCGTCAACAATCATCACTTTTGTCTTTGTCATTTCAACCTGCTCCTCCGGGCAACTCAATCCGCAGCAAAAAGCGCGGCGCTGCTTCCGTTTTCATGGTTCCGCCTGCCGCTTCGACCGTGCGGCGCAGATTTCTCAGACCGCCGGTCTCGCATATCGCCCCGGCAGGCGGAAGACCGTTGTTGGTCAGCTGCGCAGTAAGTACGGTTTCACTCGAACTGAGCTTCAAATACAGTTTATTCCCCTTTGCGTGCTTCACGGTGTTTGTCAGACATTCATGCACCGCAGCAATGATCACGGCTCTCTCGCGGTCATTCTCCGGCAGCAGCCCGTCCTGTACGATCTGCACATCGACAGACTGCGCCGCTTTACAAAGCAGTTCCCAATCACTGCATTGTTTGACGGGCGACGCCTCGTTTTTCAAGATTGCCACGGTCTGACGCCACAAAAGCAGGAGCTTATCTCGGTCGCGCTCCCCTTCCGGCTGTTCCAAGTAGGAACGGAACGCCAGCAGCGAGCGCCCCACATTGTCATGCACCTGCATCTTTGCCGAAAGCAGTTCGCTTTCCGCCGTGCTCCGCTCTATCTCACGGCTGTATCGGCGCAGGCGCTCGTTCACGCGGCGCAGGCTGTCGTTGCGTGCATCCAGCTCCTCCGAAAGCCGGTATTGCGTTGTTACATCGTAGGCAATCAGTTCGCGTATCTCAGCGTGGCACACCGTGAGCGTTCTGAGGCGAAAATCCCAAACTTTCGCATCCTTTGTTTGCAGAAGCACGGTCGGCTCGGAACGCAGAAAGACGGCGTTTCCCTTTCCGCTCTGCAAGCTGTCCCAAAAAACGGCTGCGTTCAGCATTGTCTGCCCAAAAAGTTCCGCACAGATGCGGTTCATTTGCGTGTTGACCAAAAGCGGATTTCCGTCTGCATGAAAAAAACATATTCCGTCCGGAAGGGCGTCGAGGCTTTCCTTCGCATACATGGGCGTCAATATTGTTTTTTTCTGCCGCTTCAACGCACCCAGAAGAAGCGTCTCCGCAGCGGCAAGCAGAAGCAGCAGCAGCGTCACAACAACAACGGGCAGCCCATCCGCAGTTCTTCCGAGATACGCCGAGGGAATGCCGAATACCTGACAGTTGCAGGCGTCTCCGATGCCTTGCAGCAGCAGATAAGCCGTCAAGGTCACAACGGCAGCCGCACATAATCTCAGCCCCTTGATCTGCACCGTGCAGAAAGACACAAGAAGATAAGCGGCACCCGTGACCAGCAGCAGCGCCAAAACGCCGAAAATCCCCTGAGCGGTGATGGAAAGGGCAGCAAAACGCGTCATTTCTCCGCACCTCCCTCAGGCAAACGGAGGCAGATATATTCCGTCGTTTCCTCCGAGACAATTTCTAATGTGCCGCCCTGCGCGGAGATTTCGTGATGCAGCGTGTCCCGCGGCAGGAGGTTTTTCGGCGCATTCAGCTCCATGCGCAGCTTCAGCCCGCCGTCCGCAACGGAGAGCGAGACAAACACAGCGTTCGCGTCGGGAAGCGACGCCTCTATGGCTTCCTCGAACAGTGCGTAGGCAAGCAGGACGCATTCGCCGTCAAGTAAGCCGTCCCCTGAGAAAACAGCGTGCGCCTGTACGCCGTATAAACGAAGGTATTCCACAGACTCCCCAAGCGCCAAGCGCAGCTCACCGCTTTCGACACTTCCCTGCTGGTGCAGCAAGAGCTGCAGATTCGAGCGTCTTTTAATATATGTATTTAGAATACAGGCATATTTCATCGTCTGCGCAAACGCCGCTTCCTCCTGCGGCAGCGCGTCCAGCAGCGCGCCGAGCCGATCAAGCTGTGGACGGACGCTTTTTGCAATGCTGTCATAAAGGCGGTTCTGTTGTTCGACGCGGACGCGCTCCTGCGCAAGCTTATTTTCTGCGTCGAGCATGGCGTTCTCCTCTGCCAGCACATCGCCCGACTCTGCAAGGGCGTGGTTCAGGCGCGAAATCTCAGAGATATCCTTCGTCCAAAAGCCGAACCCCCCGCTGATTTCTTGGCTGCGCAGCGCGGAGCTTCCGTCCTCCAGTAAGATCTCCTCCTGCGTGGCTGTAAGCACCTGTGCAGGAGTCACGGCGGTCTGCTGCGCAGCGCTGTAACGGATCACGCCGCTGCGATCCATGACCCCCGCGCCGATTGAGGACGCATTCCACAGCTCGTCATAGCTGTCATTTGAGGGAAGCAGTCCCGCTACAATCAGACACTCCATAAACACGCAGTAAACCACGCATACAATTTCCGGAACCCTATACAAAGCCAAAATACCGGTATCGGGCCAAATAAAAAAGCTAACCACGCAGAGCGCACCCAGCAGCAGCGGCACCAGCGGCATCCATATCTTTTTTCGGTTACCGTACACGGCGCACCGGCGGATCGAAACAACGAGCATCGCCGCGAACAGCACGATCATCCACGCCAGCGACACAAAGTAAAACACCCCGTGGCTGTAGTCCTCTTCCGTAGGCACGCCGCCGGGGAAGCGGAAGGCAAGCTGATGAAAATCGTTTGTAACGATGGCGAGCACGATTACGGCGGCGGGCAGATACAGCAGCCTCCATCGGCGGCTGATCGGCTGCTCCGCAGGTCTTCCGATATACAGCACGGAGAAGAACATCGGCAGCAGGATAAAGGTCTGCGGCAGATAGTATAAATACCAGCAGTAACGCGCCGCAATGGAATCATCGCCGGTAAACACATATTTGACCGTCCGCAGCAGCATCCACAGAATCACAAAAATCGCGACGGCGATCAGATTCTTTCGAATTTCCGGCTGAACGATACGCCGCTGAAGCTGCGCCGCCCAAATCAACGCGGCGAAAGCAAAAAAGGTGTAGATGAGTAGATTGTAGCTGAATTGCTCATGCCCTCGCAACGCAAAGCGCACCGGTCCGGACAGCAGCACAAGAAATAAACAGACACAGTTCAGCACAATCGTTTTTCTGCTGTTGTGCACGGACGCCACCTCTTTCCTGCGTTTTTTTCCCTCTTGGAAAAGCTCTTATTCCTATTATCACGGAGCTTACTTCATTTGTCAAGTCGCTTCGTTCTTCCCGCAGCTATTTTTAGACCCTTGTTCCACCCCAACAGGCGCATGCCGTTCCGAAGGAAATAAACGCTTTAATCATTGTGAGAAAATATTCTTCGGATTGTTGTTGACAATTAGCATGTAATCGACTATAATCGACATGAATATACAAAATAGGGGAAATATGTATAAAATGGAGTTTTAAAATATGAAGCGACTTTTTCCTATTCTTTTGCTGCTCGTTATTCTGCTTCTTGTCGGATGTAAGACGCAGAACCCGCCGCCTGCAGCGCAGGAAGGCACTGCCTCCTCCTCCGAGCCTCGAGCGCCTTCGGAGGGAGCTGCGACGCAAAACAGCGACGCGGCGGAGCAAACCGCTCCCAATTCCGAAAACAGTAATGAACCCCCCGAAGGCAGCACAAATGACTCGTCCTCCGGAGCCTCCGGAACCTCGGGCAGCCAAGGCGTTCAGCCAACCTACCCGGCGCCGACGGGCGAGCCTTGGGTTTCTGATGTGCCGACGGAACAGAACGACCCCGTAGAGCTGGAAGGGCTTCGATTCACTTCCTTCGGCAGATACTCCGGCGCTTATGTTGAAGACGGCAGCGACGACCCGGTGGAAGATGTCGCAATCGTTTTGGTCGTGAACACCAGCGAGCGTTTCTTGGAGTATGCAGCCGTTTCCTTTGAGATCGACGGCGAGCCTGCAACCTTTACGGTTACGAATCTGCCTCCGCAAAGAGGTGCGTGGGTCTTGGCGCGTGATGCCTTAAAGATCAACAGCGGCGCAAGCTTCGTCCTGAAGGGCGGCACCACCACCTTCTGCACGCCGGAAGCGTCCGCCGAAATCCAAGCCCTGCCGATGAACGGCACCGTTTTGGTCGAGAATCATTCTGAAACAGCGGCGTTTACCGGATACATCTATTATAAGAACGTTTATGAAGACGGCAACTATCTCGGCGGGATTACCTACCGCTCGCAGATCGAGGATCTTCCGCCGCAGAGCAGCACCGAGATCACCGCGGCGCACTGCAGCGAAACAACCGAAATCGTTCGCATCACGCCGGTTGCCTGAACACGCGCTCTATCCGCAGAAACCTTGGCCGGGTGGTAACATCCTCCCTCTATATAAACCGCGCCCCTCCACAATCACAAGAAGAAAGGACTAAAAAAATGAATGGTAAGCTTTTAAAAAGTATGCTTTCTCTCTTACTGGCGCTCAGCATGCTGCTCGGGCTGCTTCCCGTCTTCGCCCCCGAGGCAAAGGCGGTCGCTACGCCTGTCATAGACGGCGTGTATGAGATCGTACCCGTCTCCAACACGAATTATGTTTGGGATGTCAAAGGGTACGGAAGCGGCACTGCTGCCGATCAGCTCGCCCGTGTCTGTCTGAATCCGCGTAACAGCAGTGACGCGGGACAAAAATGGGTCATTCAGCGTGCAGTCGTGGACGGGGAATTGAAAGATTACTATGTGCTCCGCAATTTGGAGAATACCCGATATCTGAATCTTGACGGCGGTGCAGACGGCACCAATCTCCATTTTTGGGATTCCTATGCAGGCTGGGCCTCCAACGAGTTCTACATTGATGACAACGGCGACGGAAGCTACAGCATCCGTTCGGTAGCAGACGGAGAGAGCGGAACAAGATACGCGCAGATTGGCACGATTGGCGCCAACGAGGTCGTTACCGTTGATGCTGCTACCAATTCCAATAAAGAGAAATTCTATCTGCAGCCTGTCGGCTTCTCCTATGACGATTTCTCCGACGGCGGCATTTTCACGATGCTGAATTCATTATACAGCGGCAGCTATTACTGCGAAATATTAGATTCCAGTCTGGCTGCCGGCGGCAACTTCTGGGTGGGCGATGTTTCCACCAGCGGCACCGTCACGGACAATCTGAAGTTTATCTTTGAGCCGACTGTCGATGGTCACTATACGATCCGTGCCGCGCATTCCAACCTTTTACTGAGTTCTGCCGGCGGCGATGTCACGCAGCAGGGCACCACAATATCCTCCACAGAGAAATGGAATGTCATTCCAAGCTTCAGCGAAGCCCAAGGCAGTACGGGCTCTTTCCAGGGCTTCTACTTTGTTTCTGTTTCTGACGGAAGATATATGTATGTCGGTTCCGGCTACGATATTATCATGAACAGCACCCAGTGGAGCATCCGACAGATTTTCAACTTAACAGAAACCGATTCGGGTACGGCAAAAGGCACACGCTTTAACGGCGAAACCGGTGTAATCTCCGGCACCTTTGATTCGTCGAACACCATGAAGCTGCCGATCGAGATCTATGACTACAAAGCAGACGGCTTGCTTTTTGAATTTGCGGAATCCACTGAAGCCTCCGATCAAACGATCACGGTAACAACAACGACGGAGCCTTCTGAACCCACCGACCCCACTGATCCCGTGGAAACCTGGATAAAGCTTGACACGATGACTGTCGGCGGTACGATCGGCGAAGCAAGCGGTGCAGTCCAGGTCGGGACCGGTTCCGTTCCAACTGCCGATGCCGACGGTTATGATAATACATACTATTATACCACTGTAATCTGTAACAGTGAGGGTATCGTTACAAGCGTTCAGGCTCCCGGTACCATGAAGACGGGAGCGGCTCCCGACGGCGGCTTCTGGGTTGTCGCTCATGAAATCTACACGACAGGCAACGGCAGCGCATTCATTAACTGCGGAATTAAGGTTGGTGATAAGATTACCTATACCGGCACGGCCGATGGATCAACCATCACCCTTTGGCGCTCCACTACTTCTTCCACGACCACCACGTGGGAAGCGTTTACGACGATGACCGTCGGTGGCAACATGGATGACCTTACCCAAACTTCTTCCGTTTTCGTGGGAGAGGGTACATCTCCCAGCGTTTCAAACTGGTACACCGTGGTGCTTTGTAACAGCGAAGGGATCGTTATCTCTGTCTTAGCCGCTACCAGTGTCTCTGAGACGCGACAGGTAACTGCGCCCACCGGCGGCTTCTGGGTGATCGCCCACGAGCTTTACAGCACAGGTGCGTACAAGTTTTGCTATAATGTAAAGGTTGGTGATAAGATCACCTATACCGGCACGACCGTCGGATCTACCATCACCCTTTTGCAGGGAACTACTACGACTTCTACCGATACGCCCACTACATCCACCACCGATGTGACCGTACACATGGGCAACAATAAGGGCTTCGGCCTGCTCCGTGCCTCCAGCAGCGGCAGCTCCGCAAACTCCAACTACTACTACTCTGTAGACGGCGGCGCATATTCCGACGATGCTCCTCTGGTGCTCAATAAAATCGGTCAAACATATCCGTCTACAGGTGCGACTACGGACACCGGAGCTTTCTCGACGATTGCTGCGGTTTCCTCAAGCACAGGGGATTACTCCGCAACAATTGGAAACGCCATCGGCTATATGCTCTATAACAAAATCACGGCAGGTGTGGCTACCGTCGGTCTGCTGGAGTCGACCCTGGGCGAGGACGGCAACCCGGTCTATAAGCAGGAAACGGTTACTTACGTTGCCCAGCTCCTGTATACCGTTCTGCCGATTCCGGAATATACGGACAGCACCAAAACCGTCAAAAACTATAACTTCGCCGCCGGCGAACCCAGAGCGGTTTACGGCAATGTGGACCTTCCCCAGGCGCTCCGAGATGTTCTGGTTGCGTCCGGCAACAGCCAGTCAGACAGAAGCAATTACACGCTCGGTACTTATGCCGGTGCAGCCGATAAAGGTTCACTGCTCCGCGGCAGTTGGACTGACGCAAAGGAGAATATTTCCACCTGCTATGACGCTGCCTACTACCTGCTCAACAGCATTTTTGACACCAAGGGCTACCATGTGGACGAAACGGATTTCAACTATGATGTAGCTCCCTATGACACCCTTGAGCTGACAAAGGTTACTACCAAGTCCGGTAAGGAAGGCTATATCTTTGACGCGGGCTTCAGCACCTCCGCGGTTCCCTCTCTGGGCGAATCCGCAGTGGAATATGACCTTACCAACAAGACCATCCGCAACACCTCCGCAGCGGGCAAGACAATGTACTATTACAACACCAGCAAAGATTCCACAACCTTCTACCCCTTCCTGCCGATTACAACCCAGAACAACCAAGACGGCATGACAAACAGCCCGAACTTTGCCGATGACGGCGTCAGTGACGAAGAGGGTCAGTACGAAAACCGCGACTATAACTACGTTCTCAAGTCTGCCGGTCACTTTATCTACGATGCGGACAAAGAGCTGTTCTTCGACTTCGAAGGTGACGATGACGTTTATCTGTTCATCAACGGTCAGCTTGTTCTGGATATCGGCGGCGCCCACGGCATTACAAAGGTCTCCATGGAACTCAATGACTTTGTCAATGCCGCATACGAGAACATCGCAAATGGTACCGCCACCGACCGCGACCTTGCGCTTGCTTTGGAAGACGGCGAAAGCTATACCTTTGACTTCTTCTATATGGAGCGTCATGGCTACGGCGCCAATATGCGTATTCTCACAAACTTTGACGTTTCCGCTTATGGCGCTAAGACAGAAAAGCACGCCTATCAGCATGGCGAACTGCAGTCCGGTTCTTCTGTTGATACAAGCCGCTTGGTTGGCTACGGTTTCTCCATCCGGAATACATCGGATGAGGAATTGATGTGCTTTGAATTTGAGGACACTGATTTGGGCGTTCGCATTGACTACAAGAGCGGTCTGACCCTCCTTGACTCGGCAAACGGAAAGATTGTGAACGAAGACGGCGAAATCCTCCGGGAATCCGATCTGCGGATCAGCATCCTGGATAAGAACGGCATCGCCATCCCCGTTCCCTCAAACCTGCAAAATGCTTCTCTGACAGATATCCTCGGAGCAAACGGCATCCATCTGGAATCCGGACAGACCATATTGATTCAAGGAATCTACCTCAAGGATATTTCGGAGAGAATGGTGGCAAACTGCTTTGAAAACAGAGTCTCCACGGTTTGTTCTCTGGTCAATGACGCAAGAACCAAAATTACCGGCAGTGCCAGCGTCAAGCTCTATGCGGCATCCGAGCCTGCCTACTACCAGTGGAACACTTATGGCTTGAACATTTCCTTTGCGGAGTTTGTAAAGGATGTAAATTTGGCTTCCACGGATCCGAACAATCCCCTTTACGGGAAGGCAGAGGGATTGACAACCGACAACTTGAACAGCCTTACGGTCTGCACCGCCGGCGGTACGCCGATTTCCGGTAGTGCTGTTTCCGTGGATTCCACGAACAAGATCCTCAAAATCCATTACAAGACCGCCGGTGCCTTTACCGCCTTTATCAAGATTACCTATAATACATCCGAACAGCTTGTTGTACCCGTTCAGACCTATGTGCTGGATATCAACGACAAAACGGTGATTTTGGATTACGGTCTGAATGCCGATGTCAGCAAGGCAAACAGCGACAATACCACGGTTGACTTCTCAGGCAAAACCCTTTCCTATGGCTTTGAAGGCTACCAGTTCACCGATATTCCCGGCTTTGACAGTACCGTTGACAAGAACCACATTACCTTTACAGCCGCCTCAAATGGCAACACTGATGGAAACTTTGGCAGCTTCTCCGTGGCTGACGGTAAACTGACCTATACACCGACGGATTTCATGGAGGGCGCGGACAGCTTCTATACTGCGGTTCGAATTACGGAAGACGAAATTACCGGCGAAGAAACCATCGGAAGTGTTAACATCCACAAAGAGGTGGAAATGTGGTACAAAACGAGCATCATTCCTGCCAGTGTGGTCTACTATGAGGACGACTTCCCGGCGATCAATTATAACAATCAGGTCATTACTACAACCAACGAGGACGGCTCGACCACGGATCGCAACACCATCACAACCGACGGCACAGGCAGCAGCGATCTCTACCAAAGCGTTGACAACAGCGAGCAATACGGTCATGATACGACCTATGAAAACGGCGGCGTCACCATGAGCGGTAACTCAGCGCATGTGATTGAGATTGTGGATACCTCCGTGATTGTTGACTTTACCTTCCGCGGCACAGGCTTTGAACTGGTCGGCAGAACCAACGCAACGGATGACACGATCCTCATCATCGAGGTCAAGCAGCCCCAACGTGACGCGAACAATGAGATAGTGACGGACGATAAAGGAAACATCCAGTACAATGTCGTGCGCCGTATGCCTGTCATTCTCGAATACGACAACAATGCAGATGCCGATAACGACACGAATGACGACGCGATTTATCAGGTACCGATTATCCGCGTAGACGGTCTTGATGTTGACGAGTATCGCGTGGAGATCAAGGGCGTGCCCGGCTGGCAGGGAAATCCGACATACTTCTACCTTGACGGTCTGCGCATCTACCGCCCCATTGTCGGTCTGCCGAATGACTCAGGCAACGGTCTTCTTGAGGATGCTTACCTGCCTGCCGAAAAGGACGGAACGGTCACGGAACTTCGCTCGATGATCACGGCTTCCATGGCAGGCGTCGCGACAGTGAATCAAGACGGCGTCACCATCAGCACCGGCTTGAGCACCTACACCGAAAACCGCAATGGCTATCTTTATCCCAATGGAGAACCGGCTTCTACGTTTGAAGGGCATACGGTCGAGAGCGCCTATGATTATCTGATGGTCGGACCGAACAACGAGGTCTATCTTGACGGTATCTCCGCAAAGCAGGGCGTCGTCCTCTATTTCACCTTGAATGACGGTGTCACCATCGACAACGCAGAGCTGCAGATCGGTCTGCATAAGCTCGACGCGAAAGCGTTGTACGGTTTTGAAGAAGATGACAGCAGCTGCGCCCTTTGGCAGAGCGCTTATCAGGATGATAGCTATGGCTGGCTGGCGGTCAACAATAGTATCACCAGCGCGACCGAGCAGTATTACCGGATCAACCTCAGCGCCTGCAAGAAAAATGAACAGGGTCGTTATGAGTTAATCCTGTTCGCTGCAAAAGGCATGCTCTCTCTGACGAGTGTGAAGTATTACGGCATTACACCGGAAGCGACCGGCGGTACGGTATGTACCTTCGCCTATGACGAGCACGGTGCTTTGGTGGAGCTTGACACCTCTTCGGGAACAACCACAGAGGTATCCAAAGAAAAAGCTTCCACTTATCCCGACTTTGCCTCTGTCAGCAAGCAAATGGCAGCCGAAACCATCTTCCTCCCTGAAGCTGATTCCGTCACCATCCTTGTCCCCGGCGAATCGGAGAAGCCGAGCGAACCCGTTGATCCGAGTGAACCCGTTGATCCGAGTGAACCCGCTGATCCGAGTGAACCCGTTGATCCGAGTAAGCCCACTGATCCGAGTAAGCCCACTGATCCGAGTGAGCCCGCTGATCCGAGTGAGCCCATTGATCCGAGTGAGCCCGCTGATCCGAGTGAGCCCATTGATCCGAGTGAGCCAGCTGATCCGAGTAAGCCCGTTGATCCGAGTAAGCCCGCTGATCCGAGTGAGCCCGCTGATCCGAGTGAGCCCGCTGATCCGAGTGAGCCCGCTGATCCGAGTAAACCGGAAGAACCTGTCAAAGCCCCCGAGTTTACCGACGTTAAGGGCACATGGTATGAGGAGATCGTAGTCTCCTTGGCGGCAAAGGGCGTCATTCAAGGCTACGATGACGGAACGTTCCGCGGCGATTCGACGATTACCAGAGCGGAATTCGTCACGCTGATCGTGCGTGCCTTTGCGCTGGAAGACGATCAGGACTATTCCAGTCCCTTCACCGATGTCAGCGGCTGGGCAAAGGAGTATATCGACGCGGCTGCCTCCTGCGGCATTGTCAACGGCATGACGCCTACGACCTTCGCGCCGGACGAGCCAATCACACGCGAACAGATGATGACCATCATTTACCGCGTGCAGCGCTATTTCAAGCTGACGCTCCCGAAGCTCGACCAGGTGCCGACCTTTAAGGACCAAGCCGATGTCTCCGATTGGGCGAGATTCTCGGTGAATGCGCTGGTCTCGACCGGTCTGATCTGCGGCGACGAGACAAACTGCCTGCACCCGCAGGGGAAGACAACAAGAGCCGAATGCGCCACCGTGCTCTACCGCCTGCTGGCAAGCATTGAGAAACAAGAGGAGGACTGATAATGAAAAGAACATATCAAAAGCCGTATCTTGAAATCGAGAGCTTTGTTCTGACGCAGCAGATCACCTCTTGCAGCTTTATGAAGATCGGCTTCAATAACGGAGACTGTGTCAATAAGGATGCGGATGCCACGGAGAAAATGAAGCGCTTGGCATTGGCGGGCATTTTCTCCGACGGCTGCGCGACCCCGCCCATCTTTGCCCCCGAAGGCGATGACGGCATTTGCTATCATACAAGCATCAACATGGCTTTCACGTCTTAACCCATTTCTCCTTGAGGCTGTGAAAAAAGCCTCGCAATGACTTGGAAAGACGACCCTGTTTGTCATTGCGAGACCAGTGCGCACACTGGTCGTGGCAATCTCCGGCTGTAGGTTTGTAAGCAGTCCGTAGTTCCTGCACAAGATTGCCACGGCGCAAGCGCCTCGCAATGACATGGAAAGGCTCCCACACTTGTC
>JBJDYD010000195.1:0-21740 GCA_051867015.1 Faecousia sp.
ACGAGCCGATCCCGCAGGATCTCGGCTTTGTGGATCGCAGCAAGCCCGAAAATGCCTTTGAGCTGGAGGTCAGCTTCCTTGTCGGCAAGAAGAAGCTCGGCACGATCATCGACAAGTGCATCCGCAAGCACGGCTTCACCATTGCCACAGAGATGCTTGACCGCGTTAAGGCGCTCGGCTATAAGTACTCCACCAAGGGCGCGATCACCGTTTCCATTGCGGATATGGCGATCCCCGAAAAGAAATATGCCCTCGTTGCCGAAGCGGAAAACGAGGCAGTTAAGATTGACCGCAAGTATAAGCGCGGCTTTATCACCAATGACGAGCGCTATCGTCTCGTCGTGCGCCAGTGGGAGCAGACCATCAAGGATGTTACCGGCGCTTTGCAGGATAACCTCGACCGCTTCAACCCCATCTATATGATGGCGGACTCCGGCGCGCGCGGCAGCATGAATCAGATTCGTCAGCTTGCCGGTATGCGCGGACTGATGGCGGACACCAACGGCCGCACCATCGAAATTCCGATCAAGGCAAACTTCCGTGAAGGTCTTTCCGTTCTGGAATACTTCATCTCCTCGAGAGGCGCCCGTAAGGGCTTGACCGATACCGCGCTGCGTACCGCAGACTCCGGTTATCTGACCCGCCGTCTGGTCGATGTTTCGCAGGAGGTTATCATCCGCGAGCACGACTGCGGCACCAAGCACGGCATCAACCTCGGCGAGGTCGTGGAAAAGGGACAGGTCATAGAGTCCTTCGCTTCCCGTATCCACGGCAGGTTCCCAGTGGATGACGTTGTCGATCCCGAGACGGGCGAGGTGCTGATCCCGAATGACCGCATGATGACGGAGGACGACGCGAAGATGCTCGAGGCGCACGGCATCCGCAATGTCTATGCCCGCACCGTCCTCGGCTGCCGCGCGAGAAGCGGCGTCTGCGCGAAGTGCTATGGAATGAACCTTGCCACCTCCGAGCTGGTCAATCTCGGCGAGGCGGTCGGCATCATCGCCGCACAGTCCATCGGTGAACCGGGCACCCAGCTTACCATGCGTACCTTCCACACCGGCGGCGTCGCGGGCGACGATATCACACAGGGTCTTCCCCGTGTTGAGGAATTGTTCGAGGCGCGCAAGCCGAAGAAGATGGCGGTTATTTCCGAGATCGACGGTATTGTCGCGGTCGATGACAGCCACCGCAGCGCGCTGCGCGACATCACCGTGACCGCAGAGGACGGAGAAGTCAAGCTCTATCAGGTGCCGTATTCCGTCGGCTTGAAGGTCGAAAACGGAAAGCACGTCCGCAAGGGCGAGCCGATCACCGACGGCGCGCTGAACCCCCACGATGTGCTCCGCATTTCGGGCGTTGAGGCAGTGCAGAACTACCTGACGCAGGGCGTTTTGGCGGTTTACCGTCAGCAGGGCGTCGATATCAACGATAAGCATATCGAGGTCATTATCCGTCAGATGATGCGCAAGGTGCGCGTCGAGGATCCCGGTGATACCGAGCTGCTCAGCGGCACCGTCGTCGATGTCTACGAGTTTGACGATGCCAACGAGAAGATCCGCCAGCGCGTCGCAGCAGGCGAGACCGACCTGCGGGAGGCGACCGACAGCCTGATCCTCATGGGCATTACGAAGGCGTCTCTGGCAACGGAGTCCTTCCTCTCCGCCGCTTCCTTCCAGGAGACAACGAAGGTGCTGACCGAGGCCGCCATCAAGGGCAAGGTCGACCACCTTGTCGGCTTGAAGGAAAATGTCATCATCGGCAAGCTGATCCCCGCCGGTTCGGGACTTGACATTTACCGCAACTACGATGTGGAACAGTGGCCCGAATCCGAGATCACGCAGGACATGATCGACAACGAGCAAAAGTAAGCGCACGCTTGCGAAAACCGAATAAAAAATCTCCCACAGCTTCGTCATGTAAGCTGTGGGATTTTTTATGAAAAGGTGTCAAGGGAATGGGGATCTTGACACTTTTTGTACGCACGCAGTTGTACCTGCACGGGTGGACAGGGTCATCCACACCTACTATACTGTTAAATCTAAAACTTTATAAAGCAGCTTCGTAGGCGGAACGTAGGGCACGACGACTCGGCGTGCCGTCCGCGAAGCGGCAGACGGTACAGACGAACGAGCTTGTATACATTTGGCAGTTCCTGCACCGGCGCGCCGGGGGCGTCGCGGTCTACGGATAGGGTAGGTTCCGCCATCGTAGGGCACGACGACTCGGTGTGCCGTTCGCGTAAGCGGCAGACGGTAAGCATGAATGAGTTTGTACGCAGTCGGTAGTTCCTGCACCGGTGGGGACATGTTTTCACCCTACATAACACAGGAAGAATTCTATGCGTTATAGAGGATTCAGGAAAAGATATCCAACGGTGAATGGATTTCCGCGCGGCTTTCGGAGAGGACGAAGATGCGGTCGCCGCTGCGGAGGACATCGCTGCCCTTTGGGATGATGATCTCGTCGTCTCTTGCGACCGCGCCGATGATTACGCCCTTTTTCAGCCGCATTTCATCCCGCATCAGCGGAATATTGCCCTTTGCAAAGTGCATCGGGATTTCAAATTCGCTGATCTTCAGCATGGAGGTGCCGAGAGAGTAGAAGCGGCTCAGCTCCGTGCAGCTGCCGCCGGTCTCCAAGGAGAGAAAATAATCCAACAGCTTCTCGGCGACGACGCGCTCCGGAGAGACGATGATACTGATGGTGACTTTGCGCAGCACACGCTCATAGGAGGCGGACTTGATCGTTGTGATAATGTTATTGACGCCGTTTGTCCAAGCAATCAGGGATGCCAGCAAATTCGTCTCGTCGCTGCCGGTGGCGCAGACGCAGGCGTCGCATTTGCTCACGCCTTCGCTGTCAAGGAGCGAAACATCCGTGCCGTTGCCGTAGATGATCTTTGCTTTCGGCAGTTTTTCAAGCAGCGCTTCGCAGCGATCTCGATTGCTCTCTACCAGCTTTACGGTGATGCGGTGCGAGATCAATTGCTCTGCCAGCGATACGCCCAACTCGCCGCCGCCCACCAGCATCACGGAGCGCACCGGCTTTCGCACCAAATCTACTCTCGAAAACAGCCGCGTCATTTCATCGCGGTTCGCGATAATTCCGATGGCGTCGCCGGGCTTTAAGATGAAATCTCCTTTCGGCACCATCACCGTTTCATTGCGCAGCACGCCGAAGACCAAAAAGTCCGCTTTCAGCATGGGTTTGAGATCCTTCAGCCTTGCTTCCGCGAGGATGCTGTCTTTTTCTACCGTGATTTCCGCCAGCAGCACGCGGGAGTCAAAAAACGGCTCCACGCGGTTGGCGGAATTGAAATAGATCTGCCCGGCGATGGCGGAAGCGACAAGCTCCTTCGGCGTTAAAATATAGTCGATGCCGAATTTCTCTTTTAAATAAGCCGTGTCGCCGATCAATTCTCTGCGCCCCAACTCCGCGACCGTATAGCGCGTTCCGAGGCTCTTAGCCATGGAGCAGGAGAGCAGATTCACCTCGTCCACCGGGGTCAGACTGATGAGGACATCTGCGCTGTCTGCGCCGGCGGAGAGCAGCACCTCACGCGAGGCGCCGCTGCCGCAGACACCGTTGACGCTGTAATGATTGGTAATGGCTTCAACAATCGCCTTGTTTTTATCAATGACGATAATGTCATGCTTGCTTTTTTCGAGATGCTGAATCAAGATCTTGGCGGTCTTGCTGCCGCCGACAATTACGATGCGCAATGCAGGTCGCTCTCCTTTCGTATCCGCTTGGCTTTGTGCCGCTCGATTGCGCGGTAGACTTTCTTTGTGGTCAATCCCTGCACGATCACGGTAAAGAGAATGATGAGATAGGTCGCGCTGAGCAAAACGCTATAGACTTCGTCAGGCAGAAATGCCTCCGTGCTGAGCACCAGCGCGAGAGATAGTCCGCCCTTCAGCGCGCTCCATGTCATCAGCATGGTATACTCCGGCAGACTGTAGCCGCCGGGGATGCTTCTGTGACTGAACAGGGCAGGCAGCGCCACGCCGACCGCCCGCGAAAGCAGCACGGCGAGAATCGCAGCCGCGCCGATTTGCAGCATCATCAGAGAAGGGGAGAGACGCAGCGCGGAAAGCCCAATCAGCACGAACAGCACGCTGTTGAGTATGCTGTCGATCACATCCCAAAAGCGGGAATAGAGGTCGTCTTTGTCCACAATTCGGCGAAAGCGTGCCATTTTCTCCATCCCGTAGGAAAAGCGCATTCCGCAGATCACGGAGGCAATGACTCCGGAAAAACCGCAGACTTCACAGATCAAATAAGAAGAGGATACGGCAAGAATACTGATCAGGATATGATGAAACGGCTGATGGGAACGCTTCATCAGGAAAAGCAGAACCCCCGAAATGACAAAAGCGACCGCGGCGGCACCGACGACCTCACGCAGCAGCAGTACGACGAAATTCTCCTGCCCCATACTGGTGACGATGCTCTTGAGAAAGGCAAACAGCGCAACGCCCATGCCGTCATTAAAAAGCGATTCGCTTTCAATGACGGTGGTGACATTTTTGGACAGTCCGAGCTTGTTCATGATCCCCGTGGCTGCGATCGGATCGGTCGGGGAGACGATGCAGCCCAGCAGAATGCAGACCCAGATATCCGGCTTCCAGCCGAAGCAGCGGGAAGCGAGGTAAAACAGCGCGCCGTACAACGCGGCGGACAGCGCGGTCGTCAAAAAGGAGAGCAGGGTAATGCTTTTCAAGTTCGAGGTAAATTTGTTGAAATGCACCTTGCCGGCGCCGGCAAACAGCATAAAGCAAAGCACGCCGTCCAGCAGATAGGACTCAAAGTGAAACTCGTTGAGGCGCGAGACAACCTGCGTCAGTCCCTGCGGCGCAAACACGCCCCCGAGGAGCTTGACGAAAACGCAGAGCGCGAAGGAAAACAGCAGCAGCGCAATATCGTTCGGAATTTTAAAAAACCGTTCGTTCATCAGACTGATAACGGTTGCGAGAAAGATCACGATGGTGAACAGCGTCAAAAAGCTCAAGCACCAATCGCCTCCTATTCTTCCTATACGGACAGAGCATCCCGAAAGCATACAAGGGTGTTTTGTCCTTTTTTTTTCATTATATAGAGTCAGAGAGCAAAAGTCAACGGAGGAGGCTCACAATAAAGACGCGGTAGGAAAGCAGAGTAGGGAAGCGCGTTGCGTCCCCTGCGCCCTTCGATAGAAATTGTAAAATGTCATTTTCTTCCTGCAACGGTAGACATAACATATTAAAACATTTGTTCGAAAATTAGATTTTGCGCCGAATAATTCCCGAAAAAAACAAAAAATAATATGCCGAAGTGTGAAAAAGTGATTGCAATTTCCGTTCGGGGATAGTATACTGTTAACGAGTGGAGCCAAATGGAAGAAAAAAGAGCGAAATGGAGCGAGGTGAGGGGAATGTTCGGTCAATACAAGCACACGTTGGATCCGAAGGGCAGACTGTTTGTCCCCTCGAAGTTCCGAGAGGAGTTGGGCGCTTCGTTTTATATTGCCAAGGCGCCCGACGGCTGCCTCGGGGTCTACCCGGAGGCGGAGTGGCAGCGCGTGCTTGAACGCTTCAATGCCCTCTCTATGTCGCAGGCGCGCAATTTGCGCGTGTTTTTCGCCAATGTGATCAAATGCGAGCCGGACAAGCAGGGACGCTTCCTCCTGCCGGACTCCTTCCGCGAATACGCCGGTATCCAACAGGAGGCTGTGTTCATCGGTCAGGCCTGCCGTGCCGAGATTTGGTCTGCGGAACGCTATGCGGTGGAAGAGAAGAAATTCCTCACACCGGATGCGCTTGCCGCTGCGATGGAAGAGTTGGGGTTCTGATGGAATTCAGTCATAAATCCGTCCTGTTGGACGAATGCATGGAAGCGTTAAAGATCCGTCCCGACGGGATCTATTTGGACGGCACACTCGGCGGCGCGGGACATTCCTATGAGATCGCCCGCCGCCTGACAACAGGAAGGCTGATCGGGGTGGACAGAGACGCGGTCGCGCTGAAGGCGGCGGCGGAGCGGTTAGCACCCTTTGCCGCGCGTGTCACAACCGTTCATTCGAACTTTTCCAAGCTGGATCACATTTTAGAGAAGCTTGGTATCGACGCGGTGGACGGGATGCTCTTTGACCTCGGCGTTTCTTCGCCGCAGCTGGACGACGCGCAGCGCGGCTTTTCCTATATGGCGGACGCGCCGCTCGATATGCGCATGAACAAGGAGGACACACTCACGGCGGCGGAGGTTGTGAACCTTTGGTCACAGGACGAGCTGCGCCGCATCCTCTATGAATACGGCGAGGAGCGCTACGCGCCGCAGATTGCCGCCGCCATCGTCCGCAGGCGCGAGAAAGCGCCCATCCGCACGACGCTGGAACTGGTGGAGGTCATCCGTTCCGCTATGCCGCCGCAGGCGCTGCGCGAAAAGCAGCACCCCGCAAAGCGGAGCTTTCAAGCCATCCGCATCGCGGTCAATGATGAATTGGGTGCGGTCAGCACGCTGATGCGCACCGCGTTTGCAAGATTAAAGCCGGGCGGGAGACTGGCGGTTATCACCTTCCATTCGCTGGAAGACCGTATTGTCAAGAGCGAGATGCAGCTTGCCGCGCGCGGCTGTACCTGTCCGCCGGAATTCCCTGTCTGTGTATGCGGCAAAACGCCGCTGGTCCGTATTGTCACGCGCAAGCCGATTGTTTCCGGCGCGCGTGAGTTGGAGGAAAATCCCCGCGCGAGAAGCGCGAAGCTCCGGGTAGCGGAGAAACTGTAGCGACAAAGGAGGCGCAAACTATGCCGAAGTATGAAGAATACCGCAGCAACGGCTCTGCGGCGTACGATATTCATGCCAATACTGCCAGACCCGTAGAACGGCCGGAGCGCCTGCCCGATGCTCCGCAGCGCACGAAGCCGGTTCGACGCGTCAAGACGAAGCTTGCGATTGCACCCTTTACGGTGCTTGGCACGGCAATTGCGGTCATAATGCTGTTTTTGGTTGTGTTCAGCTATGTTCGTCTGTATGAGGCGCAAAGCGAGGTGAGCGACCTGAAGGCGCAGCAGACGGAGCTGACAACGCAGGAACAGCGCCTTCGCTCGCAATATGAAAATTCGTTGGATCTGCCTGCGATTGAGACGCGCGCCAAAGAGCTTGGTATGCGTCAGCCGCTTGCTTCGCAGATCGTTTATGTTGAGGTCGCGGCAGGGGATACCGTACAGATTGCGGCTGCCCCGGAGGAACGCAACCTGATTGAGCGGATCTATGATGCATTCCACGGCGTTATCAGCGATGTTGTGGAATACTTCTCATAGCCCGCGGCATATAGTAAACAAGCAGAGCATGGGCGGTGAATCCAAATTGCCGCCCATGTTTTTGGACTTTCCCTTCATTACCTATCCGGAGGGCGGATATGAAACAGCATGATTTGAAACGAAGAACAAAAGTGCGTCCGCGCCGCAAAAAGCAGGGCGTCAGCAACAGCTATGTCCGCAAGGGCGTTCTGTGGCTGTTGATTCTGATCGGCGTGGTTTCCTTCGGCGTCCTGACTGCCAGACTTGTCAAGCTGATGCTGATTGACCATGACTATTATGAGGCAAAGGCGATCAGCAACCAGACGCGCAGCACCAGCGTGACGGCAAGCCGCGGCACGATCTACGACCGCAATATGGAGGTGCTTGCCGCCTCAGCCAGTGTGGAAAACATCTTCCTTGATCCGCTGGAGCTGTCGCAGAACAATGTGGATATCGACTTTTTAGCGAAGAACCTTTCAAGGCTCCTTGATATTGACGAGTCATTTATCAAGGAGCAGGCGGCGGACGTCAATATGCGTTATAAAATGCTCAAGCGCCGACAGGAGAAGGACGTCTGCGATGCGGTGCGGAGCTTTATCAGCGAGAACGGCATCATCGGCGTGCATTTAGAGCCGGATTCCCGACGCTATTATCCCAACCATGAGACGGGCTCACAGCTCCTCGGCTTTACCAACACGGAGAACAAAGGCTCCGAGGGCTTAGAGGCGTATTATGACAGCACGCTGCAGGGTACGGCTGGCGCGGTGATCACCACAAAGGGCAACAACGAGACGGAGATGCTCTATTCCTACGAGAAATACTACGAGGCGAGCGACGGCAGCAGCCTTGTGCTGACGATTGACCTGACCGTGCAGCGCGCGCTGGAAAAGCAGATGAATGATGCCATCGACCGCTATGATGTGCTCAACGGCGCCTTTGGAATCGTCTATGACGCACAGACCGGCGATGTCATCGCGATGGCGACGCTGGGCGGTTATGACCCGAACAATTATTTGGAGATTTTTGATACAGGAACGAACGAGACGCTTGAGGAAATGTACGCCGGCGCGCTGAAATACCCTGATGGAAGCGAGGAACGCAAGGCGGCGATTGCCGAGTATAACGACGCGATGGCGACCGCGCGCCTCAAGCAGTGGAGAAACCGCTGCGTCAGCGACGGCTATGAGCCGGGCTCTACCTTTAAAATCATCACGCTGGCAGCGGGCTTGGACTCCGGCAAGGTCACGCTGGATGACAACTTCTACTGCGGCGGCGTGGAGACCTTTGAGGGCCGTTCGCAGCCGCTGAACTGCTGGCAGCACTATGGTCACGGCGCGGAGACGACGGCGCAGGCACTGCAAAATTCCTGCAACATCGCCTTCGGACATATGGGCCTGAAGATCGGCGGTGAAACGCTTTATGATTATTGCCGCGCCTTCGGGCTGATGGAGACAACGGGCATTGACCTGCCCGGTGAGGCAGGCGGCATTTTCCACACCAAGGAGCGCCTGAGCGACTACGGTGCTTACGGCACGAGCTATCTGATCTCGACATCCTTCGGTCAGACCGTGAAGCCGACGCCGATCCAGATCGTCCGCGCCGTCGGCGCGGTGATCAACGGCGGTTACCTGCTCGAACCGCACATCGTCTCCGAGGTGCTTGATGAAGAAGGCAATGTGCTGGAAAAGAATGAGCGCACGGTTGTGCGGCAGGTCATCTCCGAGGAGACCTCCGCGACCATGTGCGAGCTTTTGGAATCCGTCGTCACGCAGGGTACGGCAAAAAATGCCAAGGTCGTCGGCTATCGTATCGGCGGCAAGACCGGCACGGCGGAAAAGACCGACCAGATTGACGAAAACGGCGAATATACCAACGATAAGATCGTCTCCTTTATCGGCGTCGCGCCGATGGAGAACCCGCGTTATGTGGTATTGGTCGCGTTGGATACGCCGAACTATGCAAGCGGACAGTATGTCTCCGGCGGCGTCATGGCTGCGCCGACGGTCGCGGCGGTCTTTGAGGATATTCTCCCATATCTCGGTGTCGAGCCGCAGTACGAGGAGGAAGACATGTACCGCGTGAATGTCTTTATGCCTGATGTCAAGGGCATGACGGAGAGCGAGGCCGCTTCGGTGCTGCACGATTCGTATCTGGAATACCGCATCATCGGTGACGGCGACAAGATCGTCAGCCAGATTCCGGCGAGCGGACGAGAGGTTCCGGGAAATTCTACCGTGCTTCTCTACACCGACGATTCCATGCCGACGGATCCGGTGACCGTACCGAATCTGATGGGCATGACGGTGACGCAGGCGACGCAGGTGCTGTCCGATTTGGGGCTCTACCTACAGGCAAAGGGTACGGATTCTACGGCATGGCATGTTGTCGTAACCGATCAGGATATCATAGAAGGTACACAGGTGGATCGGGGAACGACCATCACGGTCATTTTTGCGGATACCACCGATATGGACTGATACAGGAGAAAAATATGAAGCTGCAAGAGCTGCTGCAAGGCATAGCGGTGCCGGAAAGTAACGCACCGATGGACATGGAGATCGCGGGCGTAAGCTATTCGTCAAATACGGTGCGGACGGGAGAACTGTTCGTTGCCGTGCCCGGCTACGCCACCGACGGGCACCGCTATATCCCCGATGCGGTCGCGCGCGGGGCTGCTGCCGTGCTGTGTGAGCGCGATATGCCGCAGGAGGTGCCGTGGGTGCGCGTGGCGTCCTCCCGTGAGGCGCTGGCGCAGCTCGGCGTGAATTGGTACGGCGACCCGTCAAAAGCCATGCAGGTCATCGGCGTGACGGGGACGAACGGCAAGACCTCCGTGACCTATCTGCTGAAAACGCTCTTGGAAAACGCCTGCGGCGCGAAGGTCGGACTGATCGGCACGATCTGCAATATGATCGGCGAAGAGGAGCTGGAAACGGAACGCACCACGCCGGAGAGCTTTGCCTTGCAGGGACTCCTTGCGCAAATGCGCGAGGCGGGCTGCACGCACGTTGTGATGGAGGTCTCCTCTCACGCGCTTGCGCTGCACCGTGTGGACGGCGTCCGTTTCTCCGTGGGCGCGTTTACGAATCTGACGGAGGATCATTTGGATTTTCATAAGACGATGGAGAACTATTGTCAGGCGAAGGCGCGGCTCTTTCAGCTTTGCGAGCGCGGCGTGTTCAACCTTGACGATGCGGAAACCGCCCCGAAAATGCTTGCGCAAGCGCGCTGTAAGTGCTATACTGTCGGCACATGTCCCGATGCGGCTCTGACCGCCCGGGAGATCACCCTCGGCGCGGATCACATTTCCATGAAGATCCGCGAAGGATCGGCGGAGGCGTCTGTGCGGCTCGGCATTCCCGGGCGCTTTACCGTGAGCAACGCGCTCGTCGCCCTCGGCATCGCCCGCAGCCTCGGCATCCCGCTTGCGCAGGCTGCCGCGGCGCTGGGAAAGGCGAAGGGAATTAAGGGACGGCTGGAGGTCGTACCGACGCCGGGCAGGGACTTTACCGTTTTGATCGACTACGCCCATACGCCCGACGGATTGGAAAATGTTCTGCGCTCCGTGCGGGATTTCTGTAAGGGCAGAATTTTACTCGTCTTCGGCTGCGGCGGCGACCGTGACCGCCAAAAGCGCCCGATCATGGGAAAGCTTGCGGCGGAACTGGCGGATTTCGTCATTGTCACCTCAGACAATCCGCGTACCGAGAAGCCGATGATGATTATTGAAGATATTTTAGAGGGTATGGCGGGGACGAAAACACCCTACACGGTGGAGGAAAACCGCCGTTTGGCAATTCGTACCGCCTTGCGCTGCGCAAGAAAAGATGATATAGTATTGCTCGCCGGAAAAGGACATGAGACTTATCAGATCCTCGGCAGGGAAAAGACGCATTTGGATGAACGCGAGGAGGTTGCCGCGGCATTATGCGAGATGGGACAATAACGCTTGGACAGGCGGCGGCGTGGTGCGGCGGAACGGTCGCGCCCCGATTTGCCGAAACCGCGTTTCATGGGGCAAATTTTGATACCCGCCGTTTGCAGGCGGGAGAGCTGTTTGTCGCGCTGGTCGGCGCGCGCAACGGGCACGCTTTCGCCCGCGCAGCGATGGAACAGGGCGCGGCGGGCGTTTTGGCAAGCGAAGCCTTGGACGCCGATATCCCCGCGATCTATGTACAGGATACGGAAATAGCGCTGCAAGCAATCGCGAAACAACGGCGCGCGCAGTTATCCCTGCGGTGTGTGGGCATTACGGGCAGCGTCGGCAAAACGACCACGAAGGAAATGATCGCCGCCGTATTGGAAACGACCTTTGTCACCCGGAAAACGGCGGAGAATTTTAATAA
The DNA here is from genome assembly GCA_051867015.1 of Faecousia sp. GTDB lineage: Bacteria > Bacillota > Clostridia > Oscillospirales > Oscillospiraceae > JAZOXB01. Next base: position 11,627 of record JBJDYD010000195.1, read on the forward strand.
CGGCATCGGGCTGCCCGTGACCGTGCTCGGACTCGGGGAAGACTGCGAGGCGGCAGTGCTGGAGATGGGCATGAATCACTTCGGCGAAATCTCCGCCCTAACGCGCATCGCGCAGCCGGACATCGCCGTGATTACGAACATCGGCACGATGCATATAGAAAATCTCGGCTCCCGCGAGGGAATTCTGCGGGCGAAGCTTGAAATTTTGGAGGGCTTGCCTCCGAACGGCATTGCCGTCTTCAACGGTGACGATCCGCTCCTGCGGCGCGAGGCGGCAAAGTATCACGCCGTGACTTTCGGGTGCGGAGAAGACAATACCGTCCGCGCGCGGGAGGTTCGCGTGGAGGAAACGCAGACCTCATTCACCGCAAGCGGCTTTGGAGAAGCATTCGCCGTGACCTTGCCCGTGTCGGGGGAACATTATGTGTCGGATGCGCTGGCGGCGATTACCGTCGGGCTGCAATGCGGCGTTCCGCCGGAGAAAATCGCGGCGGCGCTGGCGGGCTTTCATAATACCGGCATGCGGCAAAAACGCTATGACCGCGACGGCCTGCATATCATTGAGGACTGCTACAACGCGGGGCCCGAGTCGATGCGAGCGGCGCTCAAGGTGCTGCAAGGCGCGCGCGGCAGAAGAATTGCCGTTCTCGGCGGGATGTTAGAGCTTGGCGATTTTGCGCCGCAGGCACATTATGAGATCGGGCAGGCGGCTGCAAACGCGGCGGATATCCTGCTTGCCTACGGCGCAAACAGCGAGGAATACGTCCGTGGCGCGAAAGCAGCGGGGATGAACGCTGCGCGCTGCTTCCCGACGCACGAGGCGCTGACCGAGGCGCTGCGCGGGACGGTGCGCCCGCAGGACACTTTGCTTGTCAAGGGAAGCCGCGGCATGAAAATGGAGCGCGTATTGCAGCTCCTGTTTGACAAAAGCAAAATTGGAGGATAACGATTATGGATACACCGTTGCTTATGGTGCTGCTGTCAGTGATTTCCGGCTTTGTTTTAGCGCTGACGCTCGGACACTTCCTGATCCCTGCGCTCCGCGCGCTGAAGGCGGGACAGTCCATCCGTGAGGTCGGACCGAAATGGCATAACGGGAAACAAGGCACGCCTACGATGGGCGGTCTGATGTTCATTGCCGCGTCCGCGCTCTGCGTCATGACCGGCTGGTACGCCATGCGCAAGACGGGGGATTATTCGCACCTGCTCGTGCTGGCGCTGGCAGTGATGTTCGGTCTGATCGGATTTTATGATGACTTTATCAAGGTCAAGAAAAAGCGTAACCTCGGTTTGACGGGCTTGCAGAAGCTTGTCCTTCAGGTGCTTGCGGCAGGTGTCTTTCTGCTGCTGATGTATCTGACGGACAGCCTGCATTACGACCTTTACATCCCCTTTGTTAAGGAGCCGATTGCCCATGTGCCGCCCGTTTTATATCTTGCGGCAGCGGTGTTTGTGATTGTCGGCTGCGTCAACGCCGTCAACCTGACCGACGGCATCGACGGGCTTGCCTCCGGTGTTACCATGCCGGTGATGCTCTTTTTTACGTTGGTTGCCATGTCGATGAAGAAGCTTGGGCTTGCGACCTTCCCGGCTGCGCTGCTGGGCGGACTTGCCGGCTTCCTGTTCTACAATTTCTACCCCGCGAAGGTCTTTATGGGTGACACCGGCTCGCTGTTTTTGGGCGGCGCGGTGGTCGGTTTGGCGTTCGCGCTGGATATGCCGCTGGTGCTGCTGTTTGTCGGCTTGATCTATATCATCGAGACGCTTTCGGATATTTTGCAGGTCGGCTACTTCAAGCTGACGCATGGCAAGCGTATCTTTAAAATGGCACCCATCCACCATCATTTTGAGATGTGCGGCTGGTCGGAAAAGAAAATTTGGACGATTTTCGTCCTGACGACGGTCGTCATGTGCATCATTGCGTGGTTCGGCGTCCGTATTTGGTTCTGATTTCATAACGCTTCGCGCGGAAAGGAGGTGCGGCATTGTTCGGCAGAAAAAAAGACGAAGCTGCGGCGATCAAATTGAAAAAGCAGGAACGCGTCATTGAAAACGACCGCGGCGTGATGGATCTGCCCTATCTGCTTCTGACGGTGCTCTTGGTCATCATCGGATTGATTATGCTCTTTTCCGCGAGCTTTGCCCGTGCCTACTATATCACGGGCAATTCCGCAAGTTATTTTACCAGTCAGGCGATCTTTGCCGTGCTCGGCATCGGCGCGATGTATGCCATGAGCCGCGTGCCGTATGAATGGTATTATAAGCTCTCACGGCTGATCTACGGCGGGACGATCCTGCTCCTGCTGGCAGTGCTGCTCGTCGGTACGAATGTCAACGGTGCGACACGTTGGATCAACCTCGGTTTTACCCAGCTTCAGCCCTCTGAGATCGCGAAGCTGTCCCTGATCATCTCTCTGTCTGTGCTGATGACGCGCAATCAAAAGGATATCAAATCCCCGCGCACCTTCTTTGCCTGCGCGGGCGCGCTTGTGATCATCGCGCTGCTGCTGATTGCGGAGCCGCACTTTTCCGCAACGATTATCGTTGCGCTTTTATGGTTCTGCATGATGGCCATCGGCGGCACAAACCGCAAATATCTCGGAATCATTGTTGCAATCGGCGCGGCGGGTCTGCTCTTCCTGCTGTTGAGCGGCGGCTACACCAGCGAGCGTATCGCGGCTTGGCGCAATCCGGAGGCGGATCCGTTGGATTCGGGCTTGCAGATTTTGCAGTCTGAGTACGCCATCGGTTCCGGCGGCTTGCTCGGGCTCGGCTTCGGCAAGAGCCGCCAAAAATATCTCTACCTTCCCGAAGAACATAACGACTATATCTTCGCCATTGTCTGCGAGGAGCTGGGCTTTATCGGCGCGGTCGGCATTCTGATCCTTTTTGCGCTGCTGATCATCCGCGGCTACTGGATCGCCATGCACGCGCGCGACCGGTTCTCCATGCTGCTTGCGGCGGGCTTGACCACGCTGCTGGCAATTCAGGTGGTGTTAAATGTCGCGGTTGTGACGAATCTCCTACCTGCAACGGGCATCTCACTGCCCTTCTTCTCCTCGGGCGGCACGGCGCTTATCATGCAGCTTGCCGAGAGCGGCATCATGCTCAATATTTCCCGCAGTATTTCCCAAAGTCCGAAATAAAGGAGCGTTGCCATGAAGGTCGTATTTACCTGCGGCGGCACAGGCGGACATATCAATCCCGCCATTGCGGTCGCAAAGCTCCTGCGTGAGCGTAAGCCGGAGGCGGAGATCCTCTTTGTCGGCGCGGATGACGGCATGGAGACGGAGCTTGTCCCCAGAGAGGGCTTTCGCATCGAAACGGTTACGATTTCCAATTTTCTGCGCAGCTTGACGCCGCCTGCAATATGGCACAACGCAAAGGCGCTTGTCATTATTCGCCGTGCCCTGCGCAGAGCGGATCAGATCATCCGGGAGTTTCAACCCGACGTCATCCTCGGCACGGGAGGCTACGCAAGCTACCCCATGCTGCGGCAGGGGGCAAAACGCGGTATACCGACCGCCGTCCATGAGGCAAACGCCGTCCCGGGGCTTGCCACGCGGATGGTCTGCGACAAGGTCGATAAGATTCTGGTCAGCTTCGCCGAGAGCAAGCGAGAGTATCAAAACGCGGACCGCGTGATTCCCGTCGGCATGCCTGTGCGGGAGGAGTTCGTTTTTACGAAGCGCGCCGAAGCCAGAAAAGCGCTGGGACTGGACGACGATACGCCGCTGATCGTTTCGGCGTGGGGCAGTCTCGGGGCGCGGGAGATGAACAAAAAGATCGCGCAGTTCATGAAGCTGGAATGTGAAGAAAACCGCTTCCGTCACATCCACGCGACCGGCTCGTTCGGTTGGCGCTGGATGCCGGAATATGTGAAGGAGCAGGGCGTGGACCTTGCCGCGCATCCGATGGTGACGATGCAGGAGTATATCTATAATATGCCCACCCTGATGGCGGCGGCAGACCTGTTTCTCAGCCGTGCGGGCGCTTCGACGCTGAACGAGATCGCTGCGGCGGGTACGCCGAGCATCATTGTGCCGTCGCCGAATGTGACCAACAATCATCAGGAGAAAAACGCGCGTATTTTGGAGCAGCGCGGCGCGGCGGTCGTTCTGCGCGAGAGCGAGTGCGACGGCGAGCGCCTCTACCGCGAGGCTTGCGCGCTTTTAGACGATGCAGCAAGACGTAAAAAAATGCGCACCGCCCTGCGGGAGGTTGCGGTCATTGACTCCGCGGAGCGCATCTACCGCATTTTGACGGAGCTGGCAAAATCACGCTGAGCGCCCCTTTTGCATAGGATGGGGCAAATTTCCGATACGGAGGTTTGCCTATGGGGGCGTATCAGATCATCGGCGGGAGACCGCTGCGCGGCGTGATTCCGATTCACGGCGCAAAAAACAGTATGCTGCCGATTATGGCGGCAACCCTCGTCAGCGGGGGAACATGCGTGCTGCACAACTGCCCGCAAATTTCCGACGCGGACGCGGCGCTTTCCATCCTGCAAAGCCTCGGCTGTCAGGTAAAACGCGAGGGCGACACCCTGATCGTCGATACATATGCCGCAGACGGGACGGAGATTCCGGCGGCGCTGATGCAAAAAATGCGGGCAGCGGTGATCTTTCTCGGGGCGCTGCTAACACGCTTCGGGCGCGCGCGTCTGTCGCACCCGGGCGGCTGCCGCCTCGGCGAACGACCGATTGACTTGCATTTGATGGGACTTCGAATGCTGGGCGTCTCCTGCGCCTATGAGGGCGAGGAGCTGCTCTGCGCGGCGCACAAACCGGAGGCGGCAACGATTGCTTTGCCGTTTCCCAGTGTCGGTGCGACGGAAAACCTGCTTTTGGCAGCGCTTTCCTGTGAGGGGGAGACCGTACTGTGCAACGCGGCGCGGGAGCCGGAAATCGAAGATCTGATCGGATTTCTGAACGCCTGCGGCGGGGAGATTGCGGGCGCGGGCACCTCGGTGCTGCGCGTTCACGGCGGAAGACCGCTGCACGGCGCGGAATATACGATTATGCCCGACCGCATGGAGGCGGCAACCTACCTCTGCGCCGCTGCCGCGACAAGGGGGGAAGTCACGCTGACGCAGGCGGAACCGAATCACCTGCGCGCAGTGACGGATATCCTCCTTCACGGCGGCTGCGCGCTTAAGCAGTCCGCAGGGGCGCTGACGCTGCGCTGCGACAGGCTGCGAGCCGTCAGCCCGATCCGCACCGCGCCGTATCCCGCCTTCCCGACGGATGCGCAGGCGCCGATGATGGCGGCGATGGCAACGGCGGAGGGTGTCAGTATTTTTGAGGAGACGGTCTTTTCCGACCGCTTCCGCCATGTTCCAGCCCTGCGGCAAATGGGGGCGAAGATCACTGCGGTGAAACGCTGCGCAGTCGTTGAGGGCGTCCCCGTGCTGCGCGGGGCGAGCGTGGAGGCGACCGATCTGCGCGGCGGCGCGGCAATGGTGATCGCGGCGCTGGCGGCGCAGGGAGAGAGTATCATTACGAAAACGGAGCATACCGAGCGCGGCTATGCCGAGCTGGTAAGCAGCTTGCGCGCCTGCGGCGCGGAGATCAGCTTAACGGAGTAAGGCTTATGGAATACGAAAGCAAAGACAGAAGACCGCCTGACCGGCGGCAGCCGGCGCAAAGACGGTCGGGAAACGGGCAGACGCCGGAACGGACGCAGCGCCGTCCTGCGGAGCGAAGGGAGCGCGATTCCTTTGCAGAGCAGGAGAGGCGGCGGGAGAGAGGAGAACGCAATTCTCCCGCCGCGCAGGAGGCGCAGAGACGCAGGGAGGACCGAAAGGAACGCGATTCCCGCGCCGCGCAGGAGGCGCAGCGGCGTAGAGAGGAACGCAAGGAGCGTGAGCGGCTGGACGAACTGCGGCGGAAACAGAAGCGAAAGGCAAAGCGCCGCACAAGAAAACGCATCAGCCCGGAGACATGGAAGCGCCTGCTCATTATGGGCGGTATCGTCGTGGCTGTTGTACTGAGTATGGTAATCTTCTTCCGCGTGCAGACCATTGAGGTAGTCGGCAACAGCTACTATTCCCCGGAGGAGATTGTGCAGGCGGCGGGCGTCGCCGAAGGGGATAATCTTCTCACGGTCTCCCGCGGCAGCGTCGCCGGGAATGTTATGGCGCAGCTGCCGTATATCGAGAGTGTGCGTGTTACGCGCAATCTGCCCAACACCCTTTTGCTGACCGTCTCGGAGTTTGACGCAACATATGCCGTCGCCGATACCGAGGGGGACTGGTATTTGATCACCGCAAACGGGAAAGTGACGGAGAAGGTGGAGGCGCGTGAGGCAAAGTCGCACATTCAAGTGACCGAGTTGACCATCGAGCCGCCGACCATCGGAGAGATCCTTCAGGTTCATGCCGACGAAGAGGAGGCGCTTGCCGCCCAGGGACAGCTGAACGCGCTGACGAGCCTTTTGACGGAGATCGAGAGCGCCGAGCTTGTAAAACAGATCGTTTCCGTCAGTGTTCCCTCGTCCTACCATATCAGCGTCAGCTATGAGGGGCGCTTTGAGGTCGATCTCGGAAATACCGAGCGGCTGGATTATAAGCTGGAGTTCTTAAAAAAGGTTATCGCGGAACAGAAGGAATACGCTTCCGGCACAATCGACCTCTCTCTGAGTGAGGGAGAGGAAGCGCATGTGATGCTCAGCGACTGATTTTTTCACGAATTTGTAAATAATTTTGCCAAAAACGAGAAATTCTATTGACCTAAGCGGTTTTTCACGATAAAATAGAAAAGTATAATTCTATAATGAATCGAAGTAGCCATTTTCATATACATAGGAGGAGAGTAACAATGTCCGAAGTTTATGCAGATAAGGTAGTCAATATTAAAGTCATCGGTGTCGGCGGCGCAGGCAACAATGTCGTCAACCGTATGATCGCCAGTAAGATCGGCGGTGTGGAGTTTGTTGTTGTCAATACCGACCGTCAGGATCTGAATAAGTCCAAGTGCGAAAACAAGCTCCAGATCGGCGAGAAGCTGACCGGCGGCATGGGCGCAGGCTCCAAGCCCGAAATCGGCAAGAAGTCCGCCGAGGAAAGCCGCGCGGCGATCTCCAAGGTTTTGGAGGGCACCGATATGGTCTTTATCACCGCCGGTATGGGCGGCGGCACCGGCACCGGCGCAGCACCGATCATTGCGGATTTGGCACATGAGGCGGGTATTCTGACCGTCGGCGTCGTGACCAAGCCCTTTAAGTTCGAGGGCGCCAACCGTATGAAGCAGGCGGAGGCGGGCATTGCCGCGCTGTCGGATAAGGTCGATTCGCTGATTATTATCCCGAATGACCGCCTGAAGTATGTCACCGATCAGAAGATTACCTTTGCCAATGCGTTCGGCATCGCGGATGATGTTCTGAAGCAGGCAGTCACCTCGATTTCCGAGCTGGTCGGCTATTCCGACCGCGTCATCATCAACCTCGACTTTGCCGACGTCTCCTCCATCATGAAGAATGCCGGTCGCGCGCATATGGGCGTCGGCACGGCTTCCGGAAGAGAGAAGGCGGAGCAGGCTGCCATGGCGGCTGTTGCAAGCCCCCTGCTCGAGACGTCCATCAACGGCGCGACCGGTGTCCTCATCAACGTCACCGGCTCTGCCGACCTCGGTCTGGACGATGTTGAGACTGCTGCGAATATCGTCATGGAAGCGGCCAATCCCGAGGCGAATATCATCTTCGGCGCAACCTTCTCCGAGGAGTTCGAGGACGAGATGCGCGTGACCGTTATTGCCACCGGCTTCGATGAAAAGAAGAAGCCTGAGACGAAGGGGATCTATTCCTCTGTCAGCACCGCTGCTTCCAGACCTGTCGATGCTCCGCAGACAAGGGTCAACTCCGATGTCGACGATTTCGACGAGATCTTCAAGATTTTCAACAAGTAATATAAATCACGATTTCGAGGGCTGCGTCGCAGCCCTCTTTTTTTCACGAAAGTGCGTATTTGCACTTTACTTTCTTGAAGAAGGTTGGTATAATGATACCAATGTAACGATACGGAGGGAACCGCATGAATAACCGTAACAAACGATCCAACGCGGAGTGCGAGCTATACCGCGCGATGACAACGCTGCAAACGCCGGAGGAATTTCACCGCTTCTTTTTGGATCTTTGCACGCAGGCGGAGCTGAACGCCATGGAGCAGCGCTATGAGGTCGCGAAAATGCTGCATTCCGGCATGATCTACAATGATATTCTCGCGGCGACAAAGGCAAGCTCCGCGACCATCAGCCGTGTCAACCGCAGCCTCGTCAACGGCGAAGGGGCTTACGAGCTGACCTTCGAGCGTCTGAAGGAGCAGAAATGAGCGCCTATTGCTCGTTGGCAGCCGCCTATGACGGGCTGACGACGGATATCGACTACGCGGCAATTCTCGACTTTTTGGAGGCGATACTGCATCAGGCGGACAGGCATCCGGAGACGGTGCTTGACCTTGCCTGCGGTACCGGCTCCATGTCTTTGCTGCTGGCGCAGCGCGGCTACCGCGTCTTAGGCGCGGACATTTCCGAGGAAATGCTGACGGAGGCAGCGGGGAAGGCGGCGAAGCTCTCCGAGAACCCGCCCTATTTTATCTGCCAGCCGATGCAGCGCCTGCGCCTGCCCCAGCCGGTGGACGCGGTGCTCTGCCTGCTCGACAGCCTCAACTATCTGACAGAACCCGAGGATTGCCGGCAGACCTTCACCCGCGTATATCGCGCGCTGCAGGACGGCGGCGTCTTCCTCTTTGACATCAACACGCCGCAAAAGCTGCGCGCTTTAGACGGGCAGGTATTTTTGGATGAGAACGAGGAAAGCTATTGCGTCTGGCGCGCGGAGTTTGACGAGGCGGAGAACTGCTGTTATTACGGCATCGACCTGTTCCGCAAGCGCGGCGCATTGTGGGAGCGCAGCTTTGAGCAGCATTGCGAATATGCCTATGCGCCGTCGATGCTGCGGCAGTGGCTGCTGGAGGCGGGCTTTGCGCGCGTCGAGTGCTACGGCGACCGGCGCATGGAGGCGCCGAAGGACGCGGAGCAGCGCATCTATTTCGCCGCATGGAAGGAGAAACGGAAATGATACAGGATCATATTGTACGCGCGATCACAAAGGACGGCTTTGTCAAGGCCATGGCGATCTCCTCCACAAATTTAGTGGAACGCGCGCGCCGCATTCATAAGACAACGCCGACCGCAACGGCGGCGCTCGGCCGTGTGCTGACGGCTGCCTCGATGATGGGCAATCTGCAAAAGGTGGACAACGGCGCGCTGACGCTGCAAGTCAAGGGCGGCGGACCGCTTGGTACGATCCTTGCTACCTCGGACGCAACGGGCAACGTGCGCGGCTATGTGCATAACCCGTCGATCACCCTGCTGGAAAAATACGCAGGGAAGCTCGATGTCGGCGCGGCGGTGGGCAAGGACGGCATGCTGACGGTCATTCGCGACCTGCAAATGAAGGAGCCTTATATCGGCAGCGTCGCACTCGTCTCGGGGGAGATCGCCGACGATGTGACGGCGTATTTCGCTCAGAGCGAGCAGACGCCGACGGCGTGCGCGCTGGGCGTGCTCGTGGATACCGACCAAAGTGTGAAGGTCGCGGGCGGTTATCTGATTCAGCTCCTGCCCGGCACGCCGGACGAGGTGATCGACAAGCTGGAGGCGGGCATCCAAAAATCCGGCGCGGTCACACCGATGCTGGACGAGGGTCTTTCCCCCGAGGAGATTCTGCGCCGCGTGCTGGCAGACTTCGAAACGGAGTTCTTAGAAACTACACCTGTGGAATACCGGTGCTATTGCAGCCGTGAGCGCGTTGCGCAAACCTTGATCACAATCGGCAAGAAGGATCTTCAGGAGCTGGTGGATGAGAATAAGCCCATCCGCATTGAGTGTCAGTTCTGCGACAATGTCTATGAGTTCTCGCCGCAGGAGCTTCAGGCGCTCCTTTTGACACTTTAAAGGCGCAGAGAAAAAATTCGAAAATTTTCAAAATAAGGCTTGACAAAATGGTGGTGCGTGTGTATAATAACAACCGTCGCTGATGCATGACACTTCTTCAACGACAGTTCGGGAGCATAGCTCAGCTGGGAGAGCACATGCCTTACAAGCATGGGGTCACA
>JBJDYD010000196.1:0-21657 GCA_051867015.1 Faecousia sp.
GCACGACGGGCTATCCCAAGATCGCCGCGCACAGCTACAAATACGCCCTCGGGCATTTTATCACGGCGAAATACTGGCACTGCGTCGAGCGCGACGGGCTGCACCTGACCATCTCCGACACCGGCTGGGGCAAGGCGCTCTGGGGCAAGTTCTACGGACAGTGGATGGCGGAGGGTGCCGTCTTCACCTATGATTTCGACCGCTTTGACGCCCACGACATTCTGCCGCTGTTTGCCAAGTATCAGATCACGACCTTCTGCGCGCCGCCCACGATGCTGCGTATGCTCATCAAGGAGGATCTGTCAAAATACGACCTCAGCTCCATCCACCACATGACCACGGCGGGCGAGGCGCTCAACCCCGAGGTCTTCCGTCAAATCAAGAAGCTGACGGGTCTGACCGTCATGGAGGGTTTCGGGCAGACCGAAACGACCCTCTCCATTGCCACCCTGCCCGGCACGCCCAGCCGTCCCGGCTCGATGGGCAAGCCCACGCCGCTCTACGATATCGACCTTGTAGACCCTGACGGCAACAGCGTCCCCGACGGCGAGGTCGGCGAGATCGTCATCCGCACCGACAAGGGCGTTCCCTGCGGTCTGTTCAGTGGCTATTATCGCGACGAAGCACGCACCAAGGAGGTCTGGCACGACGGGCTGTACCACACCGGCGATACCGCGTGGCGCGATGAGGACGGCTATTTCTGGTATGTCGGCAGAGTGGACGATGTGATCAAATCCTCCGGCTACCGCATCGGGCCGTTCGAAATCGAGAATGTCATTATGGAGCTGCCCTATGTCCTCGAATGCGGCGTCTCCTCCGCTCCCGACGAGGTGCGCGGTCAGGTCGTCAAGGCAAGCATCGTGCTGACCAAGGGCACGCAGCCCAGCGAGGAGCTGAAGAAAGAGATTCAGAACTACGTCAAATCGCACACCGCGCCTTATAAATACCCGCGCATCATCGTCTTCCGCGACGAGCTGCCCAAGACCATTTCCGGCAAAATTCAAAGAAATAAGCTTTAAATCGTTAAAGATTTCCTTGACAATCCGAGACGGCTGTGGTATCATGGATAAAAATTCATAGAAAAACGATGACGGAGAGTGTCACGGGTTTCGCTTTTTTCAGAGAGTCGGCGTATGGTGCGAGCCGATAAAAAGCTCCCACAGACTGTAGCTCCCGAGTTGGAAAGAAGAAAGCATGTTTCATGTGAGTAGACCTTTCCCGTGATTGCTGCGTCAAGGCATAATGCTTATTGGAGCATGAGTGGCACGAAGGTGCAATTTGAGTGGTACCGCGGGATTATACCCGTCTCAAAGAAGAACTCTTTGAGACGGGTTTTTGCATTTCTCCCGCGCTTCCAAAGAACAAACCAACCACTGTAGGGCGGGGACATGTCCCCTATGGTGCAGGAACTACCCAACTATGTCATTGCGAGGAGCGCAGCGACGCGGCGATCTCGTGCAGGAAGTATCAAGTGCATATAAACCTACAGCTGGAGATTGCCACGACCACTGCGCAGCCGTTCGCGAGGAAGGAGCGTTACGGATGCGGCGTACCCCTTGCGGGTAGTGTGCGCACTGGTCTCGCAATGACAAAAAGGGGCGCCCTTCTGTGTCATTGCGAGGAGCGCAGCGACGCGGCAATCTCGTGTAGGAACTTCCAAGTGCGCACCCACAAGAAACTGCAATAGATTGCCACAGCCAGTGTGCGCACTGGCTTCGCAAAGACAAAATGGGCAATCTTTCCGTGTCATTGCAAAGAGCGCAGCGACGCGGCAATCCATTGAAAAAATGATATACACACCGCTTGAGAATCAAGAGAAACGGAGGAACGCCAATGAAATCTACCACCGGCTTAAAGCTCACCATTCAGGATATGGCAAAGCGTATCCGCGACCTGCGCGAGATCGAGGGCTATACCGTCAGCGAAATGGCGAAGAAAACAGGACTGACCCCCGAGGAATACGCCAGCTGCGAGGCAGGCGAAAGCGACCTCAGCTTTGCCTTCCTCTACCGCTGCGCCTTGGAATTCGGCGTCGATGTCACCGACCTGATTCAAGGCTCCAGCCCGACGCTTTCAACCTATACGCTCACGCGAAAGGGCGAAGGGCAGCGCATTGAGGAGGCGCACGGTCTGACCTATTACAACATGGCAGCCGCCTACCGCAACCGTATCGCCGAGCCGCTGTTCGTCATCTCCGCCTATTCCCCCGAGCGGGAGCACAGCGAGATCGAGCTGACCTCCCACGAAGGGCAGGAATGCGACCTTGTCGTGCGCGGCAAGATGAAAATCCAGATCGGCAATCACATTGAAATTCTCTCCGAGGGTGATTCCATCTATTATGACTCCTCCACCCCGCACGGCATGATCGCCATTGACGGGCAGGACTGCGCGTTCTACGCCATCGTCCTCAACCCCTCCGGCGAGAGCGAGAAGCCCAGGGAGGAGAACTATACCGACGATGTCCGCGCCACCCAGCATGACACCAAGGCGCGCATCTATCAAAACTACATCATCGCGGACGAGGACGAGAAGGGCGCGCTCCGCTCCATCGCCTTCCAAAATACCGAACACTTTAACTTCGCCTATGACATTATGGACAAGCTTGCCGACACCCAGCCGAACAAGCTCGCCATGCTCCATGTTGCCGCAGACCGCACGGAGCGGCGCTTCACCTTCCGCGATATCAAGCAGGCATCGAACCGCGCGGCGAACTTCTTCCGCTCCCTCGGCATCCAAAAGGGCGACCGCGTGATGCTGGTCCTCAAGCGGCACTATCAATTCTGGTTTGCCATGATGGGCTTGAATAAGCTGGGCGCAATTGCCATCCCCGCCACCTGCCAGCTCAAATCCCATGATTTTGAGTATCGCTTCCAAGCGGCAGGCGTCTCGGCAATCCTCTGCACCGCCGACGGCGATGTTGCCAAAGAGGTAGAGCACGGCGCGGTAAATTGCCCCGAGCTGAAAACGAAAATTCTCGTCGGGGGGCAGCGCGAGGGCTGGCACGACTTTGACGCGGAGTTCTCCATGTTCTCCAGCCACTTTGACCGCACCGAGGATACCGCCTGCGGGGACGATTTGATGCTGATGTTCTTCACCTCCGGCACGACGGGCTATCCCAAGATCGCCGCACACAGCTATAAATACCCCCTCGGTCACTTCATCACCGCGAAATACTGGCATCAGGTCGATCCCGACGGTCTGCACCTGACCATTTCAGACACCGGCTGGGCAAAGGCGATGTGGGGCAAGCTCTACGGGCAGTGGCTCTGTGAGGGTGCGGTATTCATCTATGACTTTGACCGCTTTGACGCGGCGGACATCCTGCCCCTGTTCGCAAAATATCAGATCACCACCTTCTGCGCACCGCCCACGATCTACCGCATGATGATCAAGCAGGATATCGCAAAGTACGATTTCTCCAGCGTCAAGCACGCAACCATCGCCGGAGAAGCCCTCAACCCCGAGGTCTTCCGGCAGTTCGAAAAGGCGACGGGACTGCGCGTGATGGAGGGCTTCGGACAGTCCGAGACAACCCTCGTCATCGGCAACACCGTCGGCATGAAGCATAAGCTCGGCTCGATGGGCAAGCCTGTCCCGCTTTACAATGTGGAGCTGCTCAGCCCCGACGGCAAGCCCGTCCCCACCGGCGAGACCGGGGAAATCTGCATCAGCGTGGCAGACGGCATGCCCTGCGGTCTCTTTGTCGAATACTACCGCGATGAGGAGAAGACAAACGAATGCCGCCACGACGGCTGGTACCACACCGGCGACCTCGCGTGGAAGGACGAAGAGGGCTTCTACTGGTATGTCGGCAGAGCGGATGATGTCATCAAGTCCTCCGGCTACCGCATCGGGCCGTTCGAGATTGAGAATGTCATCATGGAGCTTCCCTATGTGCTGGAATGCGGCGTCTCCTCCGCCCCCGACGAGGTGCGCGGGCAGATCGTCAAGGCGAGCATCGTGCTGACCAAGGGCACGCAGCCCAGCGAGGCGCTGAAAAAGGAAATTCAGGAATATGTCAAAACCCATACCGCGCCGTACAAATACCCGCGCATCGTCGAGTTTAAGGACGAGCTGCCCAAGACGGTCAGCGGTAAGATTCAGAGGAACAAGCTGTAATGAGCAACCAATTCACCCACCGCCGCGTCACGCTGTTTGCGGGACACTACGGCAGCGGAAAAACCAATATCGCGGTCAACTGGGCGCTTGCCCTGCGAAAAAGCGGCGCGGCGGTGACCATCGTCGATCTTGATATCGTCAACCCCTATTTCCGCACCAAGGACAGCAAGGCGGATTTAGACGCTGCAGGCGTGGAGCTGATCTCCTCTCCCTACGCAAACTCCAACGTCGATTTCCCGGCCCTGCCGCAGGAGATCTACGGCGCCGTCGAGCGGCATGACCGTCTCGCTGTCTTAGACATCGGCGGCGACGACCGCGGCGCGCTCGCCCTCGGCCGCTATGCCCCCTATATTTTAGAGGAAAACGACTTTGAGATGCTGTTCGTCGCCAATTGTTTCCGCCCCCTCACCCGCACACCGCAGGAGGCATTGGAAGTTCTGCGCGAAATTGAAGCGGCAGGCGGTATCCCCTTTACCGGCATCGTCAACAATTCCAACCTCGGAAACGACACCGCCGCCGAAGATATTCTTGCCGCGCAGGATTACGCCGCAGAGCTTTGCGCATTATGTAAACTTCCTCTGCGATTGAACACTGTCAAAGAAACACTCATGCCGCAGCTGATCGGGCGTGTTCCGAACCTGTTCCCGCTGCGGCTGCAAGCCAAATATTACGAATAGAAGGAGCGTTGTTATGGCAAAGATCACCTTTTCCACCGACCTATGCAAGGGCTGCGGCTTGTGCGTCGCCGCCTGCCCCAAGGGTCTGATCGTCCTTGCAAAGGGCAAGCTCAACAAGAAGGGGCACTCCCCCGCCGAGATCACCGACCAAGCGGCTTGCGTCGGCTGCGCCTTCTGCGCAACGATGTGCCCCGATTGCGTCATCACCGTAGAAAAGTAGAAAGGACGGGAACGCTATGGCAGATAAGGTACTTATGAAGGGCAACGAAGCGCTGGCGGAGGCGGCAATTCAGGCAGGCTGCCGTCACTACTTCGGTTACCCCATCACCCCGCAGACGGAGGTCGCGGCATACATGGCAAAGCGGATGCCGAAGATCGGCGGCTGCTTCCTGCAGGCAGAAAGCGAGATCGCCGCAATTAACATGGTCTACGGCGTCGCCTCCGCAGGCAAGCGCGTCATGACCTCCTCCTCCAGCCCCGGAATCTCTTTGAAAGAGGAGGGCATCTCCTACCTCGCAGGCGCAGACCTGCCCGCCTTCATCGTCAATGTCCAGCGCGGCGGTCCCGGTCTCGGCGGCATTCAGCCGTCCCAGTCGGATTATTTCCAGTCCACCCGCGGCGGCGGTCACGGCGACTATCATATCATCGTCCTCGCCCCCTCCTCCGTGCAGGAGATGGCAGATCTGACCGTCAAGGGCTTCGATCTCGCGGACGAATACCGTATGCCCGCCATGGTGCTGGCAGACGGCACCATGGGGCAGATGATGGAGCCGGTCACCATGGGCAACTATCAGCCGAAGACGGTTGAAAAGCCGTGGGCAGTCACCGGCACCAAAATGCAGCGCCCGCACAATATCGTCAACTCGCTCTACCTCAACCCCGAGGAATTGGAGCGCACAAATTTCGAGCGCTACGCCCGCTATGCCGTCATTGAACAGAAGGAAGCAATGTATGAATCCTTCCTCATGGAGGACGCGGAAATCTGCGTGACCGCCTTCGGCATCGCCGCGCGAGTTTCGAGAAACGCCGTCCTCGCCGCAAGAGCCGAGGGCATCAAGGTCGGTCTGCTCCGTCCCATCACCCTTTGGCCCTTCCCCAAGGCGCCCTTTGCCGAGGCAGCCGACCGCGTCAGCGCGTTTATCTCCGTCGAGCTGTCCATGGGGCAGATGATCGAGGATGTGGAGCTTGCCACGCGCTGCAAGCGACCTGTCTACCTCTGCAACCGCACGGGCGGCATGATTCCCTCACCCGAGCAGGTGCTTGCAAAAATCAAAGAGATCGCGGGAGGTTTGAAATGAAAACTGTTTTTCAGAAGCCGAAAGCCCTGACGGATGCCCCGCTGCACTACTGCCCGGGCTGCACCCACGGCATTATTCATCGCCTTGTCGCAGAGGCAATCGACGCATTAGGCATCGAGGGCAACACCGTCGGCGTCGCACCCGTCGGCTGCGCGGTCATGGCTTACGATTATTTTTCCTGCGACATGGTGGAAGCCGCCCATGGTAGAGCCCCCGCTGTGGCAACGGGCTTAAAGCGCGCCATGCCGGAGAACATCATCTTCACCTATCAGGGCGACGGCGACCTTGCCTCCATCGGCATGGCGGAGACCGTCCACGCCGCCACCCGCAATGAGAATATCACCGTCATTTTTGTCAATAACGCCATTTACGGCATGACCGGCGGTCAGATGGCGCCCACCTCCCTGCCCGGTCAGGTCACACAGACCTCTCCCTACGGCAGAGATGTCAAGCACTGCGGCTACCCCGTCAAAATCTGCGAAATGCTCTCACAGTTGGAAGGCCCTGAATATTTGGCACGCGTCGCGGTCAATAATGTCAAAAATGTCCTTGCCGCCAAAAAGGCGATTCAAAAGGCGTTTGAAAATCAGATCGCAGGCAAGGGCTTCTCCCTCGTTGAGGTAATCTCCGCCTGCCCGACCAACTGGGGCATGACCCCGCAGAAGGCGCTGGAGTGGATCGACGAGAAGATGATCCCCTACTATCCCCTCGGCGTTTATAAGGACAGAAGTAAGGAGGCGGGCGTATGAACGCAGTACAGATCGTGATCGCGGGCTTCGGCGGGCAGGGCATCCTGTTCGCGGGCAAGTTCCTCGCCTATAAGGGTCTGTTGGAGGAGAAGAATGTCAGCTGGCTCCCCTCCTACGGCCCCGAGATGCGCGGCGGCACGGCGAATTGCAGCGTCATTCTCAGCGACAGCGCCATCGGTTCCCCCATCGTCACGCACCCCGATGTGCTGATGGTGATGAATCTTCCCTCGCTGGATAAGTTTGAGGACGCGGTGGTTCCCGGCGGCAAAATCTTCGTCGATTCCACGCTGATCGAGCGCAAGGTCAAGCGCACCGATGTGGAGGTGCATTATGTCCCCGCCACGCAGATGGCGACGGATGCGGGTATCCCGACACTGGCAAACATGCTCCTCACAGGCAAGCTCATGAAGGAAGTCCCCGCCCTCTGCGGCGGCGACTGGGAGGCGGCGCTGAAAAAGGTCGTCTCCGCGCGGCATCAGGAGCTGCTGGCATACAATCTCAAGGCGCTGCAAACCGGCGCGGCATTCGAGGGCTGAGCGATGCGCGTCACCTGTATCCAGATGGACATGGCGTTCGCCGCGCCGCAGGAGAATTTTGCCCGCGCCGAAGCCCTGCTCCGTCAGGCGGTAATCTCCGAGCAGCCCGACACCGTCGTCCTGCCTGAGACTTGGAACACCGGCTTCTTTCCAAAGGAAAACCTCCCGCAGTGCGCCGACGATAACGGTGCGCAGACAAAGTCCGTCTTCTCCGCGCTTGCAAAGGAGCTGAATGTCAATATCGTCGCCGGCAGCGTGGCAAACCGGAAAGCAGACGGCATCTATAACACCGCCTATGTCTTTGACCGCAGGGGCGCGTGTGTTGCGGAGTACGATAAAACGCACCTGTTTTCCCCGATGCAGGAGGATCACTTCTTCCAAAAGGGCGACCACCTGTGCCGCTTCACCCTCGACGGCGTGCAGTGCGGCATTCTGATCTGCTACGATATCCGCTTCCCCGAGCTGACGCGGACGCTCACGGTCGAGGGCTTGGACATTTTGTTCCTCGTCTCCCAGTGGCCCACGGTGCGGCTTGCGCATTTACAGCTTCTGACCGCCGCACGCGCGGTAGAGAATCAGATGTTCACCGTCTGCTGCAACTCCTGCGGCACGGCAGGCGAAACCGTCTACGCAGGCGGCTCACAGATCGTTGACCCGTGGGGTACGATTCTCGCCCGCGCAGAGGGAAAAGAACAGCTCCTCACCGCCGACCTCGACCTCAGCATCTTAGACAATATCCGTAATTCCATCCATGTTTTTCGGGACAGAAGACCCGAGTTATACCGATATTAAACAGAAAAGAGGCTTTTTTCATGAACTATACCTTCCCCGTGACCCGTACCACAAACCCGAAGCAGAAGCCCGATCCCGACCATCTGCATTTCGGGCAGGATTTCTCCGACCATATGTTTATTATGGACTACGACGAAGGGCAAGGCTGGCATGACGGCAGAGTCATCCCCTACGCGCCCATCGCCATTGACCCCGCCTCCTGCGTCCTGCACTATGCGCAGATGATCTTTGAGGGCATGAAGGCGTATAAGACCCCCGAGGGCAAAATCCGCCTGTTCCGCCCGTATGAGAATGCCGCCCGTATCAACCGCTCCGGCGCCCGTATGTGCATCCCGCCCATTGATGAAGACCTGTTCGTCTCCGCAATCAAGGCGGTCGTCATGGCGGATGTGGATTGGGTTCCCGACCGTCCCGGCACGGCACTGTATATCCGCCCGTTCATCATCGCGGACGAGGTCTCCTTCAGCGTCATGCCCTCCAAGCACTATCATTTCATCGTCATTCTCTGCCCCTCCGGTCCCTACTACGCAGGCGCGGACGGCAAGCTCGGCACCACAAAGATCTATGTCGAGGACGAGTATATCCGCGCAGCCCACGGCGGCACGGGCTTTACCAAGTGCGGCGGCAACTACGCAGGCGGCATGAAGGCCTCCGAGAAGGCAGCCGCAGCCAACTGCCGCGACGTGCTGTGGCTGGATGCCGCCGAGCATAAGTATGTTGAGGAGATCGGCACCTCGAACGCCTTCTTCCAGATCGGCGACGAGATCATCACCGCCCCCCTCGCGGGCACCATCCTCCCCGGCATCACGCGCAACTCCGTCATCACCCTCCTCAAGGACTGGGGCTATAAGGTCACGGAGCGCAAGCTCGCCATCGACGAGGTCTACGCCGCCGCTGAAGCAGGCACCCTTGGCGAAATCTTCGCCACCGGCACCGCCGCCGTCATCTCCCCCATCGGACTTCTGAGCTACAAGGGCAAGGAGATCATCATCAACAACAACGAAGTCGGCGCTTTGGAACAGCGTCTCTACGACACCATCTACGGCATCCAAACCGGCACCGCCGAAGACCCCCACAACTGGGGCATGACCATCAACTAAATTTCCCAAAAAGTATCTCCATCAGGCGAACCTGATGGAGATATTTTTTTAGAAGCTCCGATTCCGGATCACATACCGCACCCTGTAGCTTGGGGACATGTCCCCGCCGCGTGTAGGCACTGCTTCGTTTCATAGGGGGCAAAGATTTTCAGCGTAACACAGGGGCCGGCTAATGTACTTGCTTTTTCACTCTGCCCGATTTATAACATCCCGATAGTCAATTTTGATAAGTGGTTGATTACCGATTCTGTTTGTCGCCTGAAATGCTACACGACCGACAAATCCCACGTAGTTTATGGTTGCATCCGGGTTGAGTGCGATAATATCGCTTGCGTGCTTTTGTGTTGGATTTGTTCCATCAGTAAATGTAAATTCTTCGTTTTCTGCATCCTGCAAAAAACGTTGGCAAATATCCTCGTTTGCCAGATATACATATCTCCCCGTGTGCGGCACGCAATGACGCAATCAGTATTACAGCCTGTTCAGTCGGTAAACCGTAAATCCCTCTGTCCTTGCTCTTTCGAGAAACCTTCCGAAGTCTTCGCTGCTCATGGTGTTTGCGTCGAACTCCTGGAGCGCATCTCCACATCTCGCCTTGATTAAGTTCACCAGGTTCTTACGGTATGTGATCCTTTTGCTCATCTGACCCTGATATTCATAGGCATACAGGTTTGCTTCTGAGTTCTCTAATGCAGTACTCATAATCATTCCTCCAATCTACGCCGACTCTGTGAAAGCATCAGCGTTGCCAAACATATGCAGCTCCAAATCCAGTGTCAGGAAAATTCTTCAACTCGGCCGCCGCCTGCGCGGGGTCTGAAAGGGCAGATGGATCTACCGATATTGGATTAATCAGATTGTTCCCCGAAAGGCGAAACTTTTTCCACCCGTCTGCTTCAGCAAAATAAGCCGTCTGCAGGCCGGTATCCTTAAACGCTCTCAAACCGATATAAGTCATACTTGACGGAATCGTCACGCTTTCCAGGGACGTACAGTTCTCAAAAGCATACGGTCCAATATATGTAGCACCGTCCTCGATGGAAACCTTTGACAACTCCTTACACCCCCTAAAAGCGCCTTCTCCCATCTCCGTTACGCTTTTCGGAATATTGATTTCGGTTAATCCTGCATACTCAAAAGCATTTTCTCCAATCGAAACCACACTGTCCGGTATAGTAATATTGGTCAACTCCTTGCAATTTAAAAACGCTAATTTTTCTATGGATACAACCGTGTTTGGAATGGACACCTCTTTTAAATAAAAACAGTTCCGGAATGAAGTGATCACAGTAACAGACCGGCCGCAATACGTCGATGGAATGACAAGTTTTTCCGCATTTGTATAGTCATCTTTTATTGAAACTCCCCAAGTTCCATCCGCCAGCATTTTGAAATCCAACATTAAAATTGAAGTCTCCGCGCCAGTACCGCTACCAATCTTGCCCAGATTATCACTGGTTCCGTCCGTATAGGTAATAAGCAGCTCACCATTAACAAGCTCTGTCTTGGCAATTCCCCTGCCATCTGCGCCCGGGTCACCCTTGTCCCCCTTCTCGCCTTTTTCACCGGGATCACCCTTGTCGCCTTTGTCGCCCTTTTCGCCGGGATCACCCTTGTCGCCTTTGACATTACCAAGGTTATATACGGAATTATCGGTCATCAGGAGGCTCAGATCGCCCGTCGAGGAAAGCGTAACATTTTTAATGCCTACGCCGTCTGCGCCGTTCCGCCCGTCCGTGCCGGTAATCTTGCCGAGGTTGACCGTGTCGTTGTCCGTATAAGTCAGGAGCAGCTCCCCATCGGCGTTGATCTCCGATTTCAAAATGCCGATGCCGTCCTTGCCGCGAATGTTGCCAAGGTTCAGCACACTGCCGTTGGTCAGCGTCATGCTCAGCGCACCTTCCGCAGAAACGGTAACATTCTCGATTCCTGTTCCGTCTGCGCCGTCCTTGCCATCTTTGCCATCCTTCCCATCCTTGCCGACGACGCAGCCGAGATTGATGCTGTTGGCATCGGAGAAGGTCAGGACCAATTCGTTCTGCGCGTTGATCGTCACATCGGTGATACCGATGCCGTCAGCACCGTCTGCGCCGTCTTTTCCGTCAGCGCCGGCGTCGCCTTTATCGCCCTTTGCTCCGTCGTTCCCGACAATGCGTCCGAGGTTTGCAGAGCTGCCGTCGGTGTAGGAAATCACAAGCTCACCCTGCGTATTGACCGCCGCGGAAGCAACACCGATTCCGGCAGCTCCCTGTTCGCCCTTGTCGCCTTTCTCGCCATCATGCCCGTCCGCGCCGACAACAACACCGAGATTGACCGTTTTACTGTCAGAGTAGGTAAGAACAAGCTCACCGTGTACATTGATTGTTGCAGAGGCAACTCCGATTCCGTCGGCACCGTCAATGCCATCTCTGCCGGCTTCGCCTTGATCGCCCTTGTCGCCCTTTGCGCCATCTTTGCCGTCGGCACCCTTCACAACACCGAGATTGAGCTGCGTTCCGCTGGTCAGTGTGACCTCCAGTTCTCCGGCAGTGTTGACGGAAAGTGTCTGAATGCCTACGCCGTCCTGCCCGTTGACGCCGTTCTTGCCATCGACGCCATCTTTACCGTTGACACCGTCCTTACCGTCCTTACCGGCTTCGCCCTGATCGCCCTTGTCGCCTTTTGCGCCCACAACGACGCCGAGATTTACAATTTGGTTATCGCTGTAGGTCAGAACAAGTTCTCCGCTTTGGTTGATCTCCGATTTGGCAACACTGACGCCGTCCTTGCCGTCCTTGCCGTTTTGTCCGTCCTTGCCGTTTTGTCCGTCCTTGCCGTCGGCACCGATCACCCGTCCGAGGTTGACCCGCTGTAGGTTGGAAAAGAAAAGGACGAGTTCGCCGTCGGAGTTAATCTCCGCTGCGCTTACACTGACACCGTCCTTACCGTCTATTCCGTCCTTACCGTCTATTCCGTCCTTACCGTCTATTCCGTCTTTACCGTCAACGCCGTTCTTACCGTTCGCACCGACAATCGCACCCAGATTTTCGGTGCTTCCGTCGGAGTAAGTCAGCTCCAGCTCACCGGAGGTGTTCACTGCGGCGTTCATGATGCTGACGCCATCCTTACCGTTCTGTCCGGCCGCGCCATCTTTTCCGATCACGACACCCAAATTCGCCGTTTGCCCGTTGGTATAGGTCAGTACCAGCTCACCGAATGAATTGATCTCAGAAGTGGCAACGCCGACACCGTCCGCGCCCTTTGCGCCGATGACCTTATCCAAATTGACCGTCTTTCCGTCAGAAAAGGTCAGAACAAGCTCCCCTTCTGCATTGATGGCCGCTTTGATTACACCAACCCCATCCTTGCCGTTTGTTCCGTTAATGCCGTCTTTACCATTTACACCATTTCTACCGTTTTGACCGTCCTTGCCATCCTTGCCATTATTACCGTCCGTGCCCACGGCAGTACCGACATTCAGAACGGTACCGTCCGACAGGGTAATCAAAAGCTCACCTTCAGAGGAAAAGCATGCGGACTGAATTGTTACATTGCTGTTCTGCGCCGCTGCGTCCAGCGCCTCCGCCCACTCCTTTTCCGTTCCGGAATAGCCGTTTTCCACGGCAATCTCATAAGCGGATTTGCCGTTCAAAGAGTCCAGCCAGTCCTGAATGCTCCCTTCGTAGCCGTATTTTTCCGCCAGCTCGTAGGCAGACAGACCGTTCTCAACCTTCTCGCTGCTCGTCTTATGTACAATCCTTGCCACTGCGAAGGCAATGCCAACCATCAGCAGCAGGATAAGCAAGCCGTACAGGACAAGCTTGCCCGCGTGCCGCTTGTTTTTCTGCTGTTCTTTCTTCTGAAGTGTGTTTTCCATTTTAGAACCCTCCATAAATATCGGGCTGTGTAATCCGCCAAGCATAAAAACGAACATAATCGTTATTATGTTGTAAAGCCTGCCATCGCCTGCCTGTTTTCTGAAAACATGCATCCATTTTAGGGCATACTGACAGAGGCTTTTTCTCCTGCCGCTGAAAAGCGGAGAAGAAGAGGCTTTGTTTTCGCGCCTGTTTTTAGTCAATTTCTGATATTTTCATCCCTTTATTTTCGTTAGCTATTTACATTTTTAGCAACACATGATATGATATTATTAGATTTTGGACTATGGACATTCGTCAAATACTTTTGCTGCAACATAATAACGATTATGTTCTCACCGCCTACGGGCGGACTTTTTTATAGGATGAGGTGCATATTTTCCATTCGGCGGCGGTGCTCGGTGCCGCTGGAAATAATATAAATCCGCGTGGTGTCGATGTTGGAATGACCCAAAATATCCGCAAGCTTGGCTATGTCCTTCTCAATGCTGTAGAACACTCTCGCAAACAGGTGTCGCAGGTTGTGCGGAAACACCTTTCGGGGATTGACATTCGCTTCTTCGCAGAGCGCTTTCATCTCCCGCCAAATGTTGGTGCGGCTGACGGGTTTACTCGTTTTTGTGACGAAGATCATGCCGGTTTTAATTGTTTGTTCCGCTGCATAGCGGAGCAATTTTCTTTGCAGCTCTTTTACAATAAAAACTGACCGAGTTTTCGCCTTACACGAAACCGTTGCCTCTCCGCATCTTACCGCTTCAACGGTGATGAATTGCAGCTCGCTGACCCGAATCCCCGTGCCGCAAATGGTCTGCAAAATAAGACTCAGCCGTTTGTTGTGCTTTCTCTCAGCCGCTTTGCAGAGCCGTACATATTCCGCCTTCGTCAGTTCCTTTTCCTCGGGGCAGTAGATCTGCTGTTGCAGCTTAATGGATTTTACCCTTAACTCGAGCCAGCCGAGAAAAGCAAACAGGCTGTTGATCGATGCCAGCATGGAGTTGACGCTTCGAACAGCGTAATTCTCCTGCAAATGCTTTTTATAGCCGATTACAAGTTCTTTTGTGATTTCAGCACCGTTCGCAAAAGCGATAAATGCCCTGACATCTCGCAAATACTTTTCAATCGTTGCCGCACTTCTTTCTTCCAAAAGCAGATATTTCTTGAATCTAACAAGAATTTTTGCTGTCAGAATTCGTCCTTTCATTTTTTACCTCCGAGTATGATTTTCTGTTATTATACTCGAAAAGCATAAAAGAAATCATAGCTGCCGTCCATAACACAGGGGACGGTACGAAACCACTGAAAAAGTCGATGATTGTAACACGGGGGACGGTTCTGTGTGTTGCTCTATAACATTAATTCTATCACATTGGAAAGTCCCCAAAACATTTGGTAATTGCACAATCTATCGCGCGATTATCCTATATCTCACTGCCCGATGACGTAACACAGAGAACCGTCCCCTGTGTTGTAAAAACATACAGCGCCGGACGGGTAATGCCGCTCACCCATCCGACGCCGTATAGTATGATAAACGCACAAAGCAGGGAAGTGCGATTATCAACGCAAAATTTGTGAAGGCTTGGCAGCCATGATTGCTGTCGAAAGCCGATGCTTACCGATCACCGGGCAGGAAATGCCGCTCACCTGCCCGGTGACGGTTTTATGATAAACGCACAAAGCAGGATGTGCGATTATCCATGAGAAGTGTAGTTGAAAAGGTATATGTTTCAGCAAGACAATCTATGCGAAAGCTTTGCTCGGTCGCCGCAAAAAATCTCTCTTCTAATATATAAGACAAACGAGAACAGAATTTGCAACCAAATTTGGACATTTTTTTAGGAACCTCTGAATAAATCGACTGCATTTTGCAGGCGAATCTGTTCAGAGGTTCCTAAAATCTCTCTATTTTCCGGTTTCAGTCTTCAGCGTCCATGGCTCATTTCTTCTTCAGCGGGCGGACGGCACGCAGTTCGATATAGCCGCGATCCCCGATCGGCTCTAACTGGATGCGCGGGTTGGTATCGTCCCATTCGTAACCGATGAGGGAGGGGTCATACTTCTGCATCGCGCTTTGTACGGCGGAAATGGCATTGCAGTAGTCCTCCTCGCGGAACGGTTCGCCCTGAAAGCTCAGATACTCCGCCTCGGGCAGGGTGATCACGTCGAAGCCCTCGGGAATCGCGCCGTCGTAGCTTGTCTCAACCTCCACGCCCTGCACATAGGTGGAGGTATTCGGCTTCTTGTACTTCTCGGGCAGCCACAGGCAAACCGGCTCGCCGCACAGGGAGTCCATACTCGTCAGAATGCCCCAAATATCGCAGCCGACCTCCTCACAGTAGGGAAAATAATCCTCCGCCTGAACGCCTCGCTTGAGAATGACCTTTCGCTCCGGCTTGCGCATGAGCTGAACAAAAACACTTTGTACGTTTTCCATAGGTACTGTCTCCTTTCGTAATTCGCGGAATTTCACACCGTAAGGGATAAAGAGCGGAATCGGAACCTTCGTGCGGGCATATTCCCCGGGATTGCAGCCGAATTCCCGCAGGAACGCCCGCTGATAGCCGTCCACGCTGCCGAAGCCCCAGTCATACGCTGCGTCGATCACGCGGGTACTGCCCAGCTTCAACTGCCGCGCGGACTCGCTCAGGCGCAGTCTTCGGATATACTCCGTCGGCGTCAAGCCCGTGTACTGCCGAAACAAACGGTAGGAGTGCCACGGGGAAAAGAGGGACACCTGCGCAAGCTCGGACAGGGTCAGTTCTCCGTCTAAGTGCGCCTCGATATATTCCTGCATCCGCTGCACCGCTAAAATTTGTTCCTTCATCCGTTCCTCACCTCACAGCGCCATTTTACCGCACAGAAAGGAAGATTTCTCGACTTTCCTTGCTATTTGGAAAGCGCGGCATTTTGATAGCTGATGATGATATGGCACGGCGCGAACAGAAGCGCCGCAGCAGTCAGCGGGATGGAGCGGAGCAGCACACCACTGAGGAGAAAGCTCAAACTCGGCAGGATGGACAGCGCCAACGCGCGGAAAACGCTGTTTTTTCGGAAGCAGACCGCCCAAATAAGGCAGTACAGCAGCACCAAAACACCGTTGCCGATCAAATAGAGCGCAAACGCCTCGTCTGAGCAGAAGCCAAACCAAGTATGCGGAATATTGAAGATCATCAATAGGAAGCAGCCATAGCGCCCGATTTGCTCCAAAACCTCAACCGGTTTGTTATGCCACACATTCGCAAAGCCCTCTTCTTTATATCGGAGCGCAAACAGAAGATTCGGAAGCATAATGCCTGCCATAAAGCCTAAGCCGTAGGGATTAATCCACTCCATCGGAATTGCCTCCTGCAAACCGCATCGGCGTATAGCGGATGCCGTTTGTTGTTTGCTCGGTATCGGTCGGCACAAAGCCGAGGTGTCGATAGATATCCACCGCATAGGGGGAGGAATTGACCGTAAACTCCTGCGCGGCGTAGTCTAATCGCATCGTCTCGAACAGCTTTTTCCCGATGCCTCTTTGCTGACAGTCCTCGCGCACGAAAAAGTAGCCGACATGCTGCGGCGCGCGCATGGCAAGCACGCCGATCAGGGCGTTTCCTTCATATGCGCCGTAGTAGTGCATTCTTGCATTGCGCTCCGCGTTCTCCAGCGACGCGCGGAACTCGTCAATTCCCTCCTGCGGATAAACAGGCGCTTCAAAGCGGCAAAAGACCTCCCAAATCAGCCGGAGCGCCTCCGGCAGCTCGTCGAAAGAGAGGCGTTTGATGCGCGTCTCACCTTTTGTCAGCGTGTACAGCGCCATATCCTCCACCCTGCCATGCTTGACAGCGTTGCAGCGCAGCAGCCCTTCATAGCAAAAGCCCGCCTTTTCCAGCACCCGCCGCGAGGCTGTGTTATAGGAAAACGGCTCTGCATAAATGCGGAGGATATCCGTTTCCGCAAAAACACGCTTGCAGATCCTGCGCACCGCCTCGGTCATGATACCCTTGCCCCAGTATTCCTCGGCAAGATAATAGCCCAGTTCTGCCGTCCGCGCATGGATGTTCCCCTGTCGGAATATCCCGATGCTGCCGACTGCCCTGTCCTCCAAGGTTATGGCATAGACAAAGGTCGTATTCGGGTCAGCCTTTTGCATTGCGCTGATATAGGAAGCGGCGTCCCCCTCCGTATAGGGATAAGGGATGCCGTCACGCAGTTTGTTCAAAATGTTCGGATTGGAAAGCGCGGCAGCGAGGTCTTTCGCATCAGACATTCGCCACGCTCTGAGTGCAAAATCCATAGCAATGCTTCTCCCCTTTCAAACGATTCTCTATACAGCCACTGTAGGGCGGGGACATGTCCCCGCCGGTGCAGGAACTACCAAGTCCGTACAAGCTTGTTCATGCCTGCTGTCTGCCGCTTCGCGGTCGGCGGGGACATGTCCCCGCCCTACAGAAGCTTTATTGGTTTGTCGGAGTGAGGGCGCGCAGCTCCTTTCGGGCAAGGCACTCCCCTCTCCGGCAGCAGACGCTTGTGACGCTTTCGGCTTTCAGGCAGAGCAATTCATCCATCTCCTCAGCAGCCTCGGCATAGGAAGTCCGCTGGTGATGCACCAAAACATACCTTGCGCGCTTTATCTTCCCCCTTGCCTCCTTGCAGAACGCCCTGATCGGGGCAGCCAAATGGAAAACCCAAATCGGCGTGCAGACCGTCACGCAGTCATAGCCCACAAGGTCGGCAGATATCTCTTCAATCGGCATTGCCCAGCGGTGCATTCCGAAGCGCCCGCACCACCAAAAGCCCGGCGTGCCCTCGGTGCGCTCCTTTGCGCGAATTTCCAGCACCTGCGCGCCGCTGCGGTTTGCCTCCTCCAGCGCGAGCTTTTTCGTGTAGCCCATGCGGGAAAAGTAGACCACAAGCTCCTTCGGATTCGTGCCGATGTTCGGATAGTCGCTCTCGCGCACGCAAAAGCGTTCCTGCTTTTCAAAGACCCACGCCATATAGCCCGTGATCGCCTGCAAGAAACCGAAAACGAAGTAGCTCGTAGACATGAAATTCATCGGGAACATGTAGAACTGAATGCAGATCCACAGCATCAGCGTCACGCCGAAAATGCCGCCCAAGATCACGCCGCTCCGCTTTTTTGCCAACAGCATCCCCGCCGCCGTCAGGTTTGTCAGACCGTTGACGATCAGCAGCGCGAAACCCGGAAATACGAAATCCTGATAGAGATACTCTGCCAAGGGCAGCACTTGAAAATACGGCAGCATTGCGTCCATACCCATTGCCTTGCCGGTCGGATCGGCAAGCATTCCCGTCGCGCCTGCCACCGCGCCGATGCCGATAAACAGCGTCCAAAAGAGCAGCGCTCTCCGCGTTTTTGCAAAACGACTGTTTTTCTTCATTTTCTCGCCTTTCTTCCTACGATGACATTGATCAGCACATAGACGCCAATCAAGGCAGCAACTGTCCCGCCGAGAATTAGATACATGGTACCCGTTTCAACCTTCTCTCCGAAGAGATAGAGGTTGCAGTCGATGGAGTCGCGAATACCCTCAATGACCTCTTTGGGGAAGTGCTGCTGCTCCATCTCGGCAAAGACCCCGCGCAGGGCATGGTTGCGGAGCAGCGAGGTGCCGTAGGTGCCGGGCAGAAAGCCGAGCACCTTCTGCAAGCCCTCGGAAAACTGCGAGATCGGCATATACGCGCCGCAGAGGAAGCCGTAGCCCGCGCTGACGATCGTGCCTACAGCGGACATCTGCCCCTGCGTGGAGAGAAAATGGTTGACAATGCTGGAAAGCGCCGTGCCGAACATGACCAAGAGGAACACATCGAGCAGCATCAAGAGGACATCCGTCACCGTCAGATACCAGCCGGCCTGTGCGACATACAGCAGGCTCACACCCATCGCGACCACGCAGACAATCAGCGTAGACAGCATGGTCGAGATATAATAGCCGAGGGCAAGGGTGCTGCTCTTGACGGGAGAGATGGTCAAATCGCGTCTCGCGCCCGTGACCTTATCCTGCACCATCAGCAGGTTCGAGCAGAACGCCACCGTGACGCAGCAGACCGCAAGCAACGAGGAAAAAAGCTGCCCGCCGACACAGCCGCCGAGTAAGGACTCATCCACGGCTACGCCAAACGCCTCCATTCCACCGCGGAAGGAGTCCTCATAGACATTTTGCAGGAAGGTGGCGTAAAGAATCAAAAGGATCAGCGGCGTAATGAGGGAGGAGAAAAACATCCCCTTGTCCTTGAAAAACAACCGGCTGTCGCGTTTTACCAGTGCCCGTAATGCGCTCATTTCTCCGCACCTCCCGTCAGTTTTTTGCCTGTAGCGGCAAGGAAGACATCGTCCATCTTGCCCTTCGTGATCTCGTAATCCGTAAACATTGCCGAATGCTGCAAGATCAGTTCCGTTGCGGCGGCGGTGTTCGGCACCGCAACTCGATAAGCGTCACGCAGCGCTTCATATGGGCAGCCAAGCGTCTTGATCTGCGCTTCGGGAATGCCATAGAGCGTAATATAATCTCCGGTATAAGTATTCTTCAGATCGAGCGGTGTCCCCTCTGCGACAATCTTTCCGCTGTCCAAGATCACAACATAGTCCGCGTCGGCGACCTCCTCCATATAGTGCGTGGTGAGGAACACCGTCATATGCTTTTCCTGCCGAAGCTGCGTGATCACATTCCAAAGCAGGCGGCGCGTCTGCGGATCCAGTCCCGTTGTCGGCTCGTCTAAGATTAGAATCTTCGGCTCATGCAGCAGAGCGCGCGCAATGTCGATTCTGCGCCGCTGACCGCCTGAGAGCTTTCCTACGGTACGCCCGAGCAGGTCGGAAAAGTCCAACAGCTCCGCCAGCTCTGCAAGGCGCTTTTTGAACGCTTTGCCGCTGATGCCGTAAAGCGCCGCGCGGCTCTCCAAATTCTGGCGCACTGTCAGCGCCGTATCCAGCACGGAGGACTGAAAGACAACACCTAAGCTCCGCTTGATCCGATTCAAATTGCCGTCTAAGTCCGCGCCGTCAATTCTGACGGTGCCGGCGTCCTTTGCAAGCTGTCCGCACATAATGGAAATGGTCGTGCTTTTGCCCGCGCCGTTGATGCCGAGAAAGGCGAACAATTCTCCCTCTTTGACGCGAAAGCTCAGATCCTGCACCGCTTTGACCTCACCGAAGCTCTTTGACAGATGCTCGATCTCAATGATATTATTCATCGTTTTTCCCTTCCCTCTCTGCTTTCCGCGCGCAGTGCTTTACAAACCGCAGCGGCACACCCATGCGCTGTGCTGCTTCCTCCTCGGTCATGCCGCTGTCCAAAAAGCGCCTGCATACGCTCTGCATATTCTCACCGATCTCAAGGATATGCCCGTCCGGGTCATAAATCCGCACCGCGCGCTGTCCCCACGGGTGTTCCTTCACGCCGTGGACATAGGAGATGTCTTTCCCTTTCAGCCGCGCGGCAAAGGCATCAAAATCGTCCTCCTCAAAATACAGCTCGCTGACCCTTCCCTGCCACGCCAGCGCATCGGGCGCCGCCTCGATAAATTCCAGCCAGCTTTCCCGCGTCTGCAGGGAGACCCCGCCCGTCAGCGTCACATTCGCGCCGAAATCGACGACCTTGCGGAGCCCCAGCACCGCTCGATAAAACGCGACGGAGCGTTCCATATCCGTCACCACCAGCAAGGGGTTTTTGAATTTCATTTGCTTTCTCCTCTCTTTTCCTCAGAACTTCCCAAGACCGCCGTCCTTGATCGGACGTATATTGTAGTTGTCAATCTTCCCCGAGCGAAGCATCATCAGCAGGCCGCCAAAGACCTGCCCTAACTTTTCCGCGATCTCCTCCTCGCTGAAGTCGCAGACCTTCATGGCGCACAAAGCACTGATCCCGAAGGTATGCACCCACATCTGCATGAACAGCGTTTTTGCGTCCTCCTCCGAGAGCTGATAATCCCTGCAAATCAGGGCAACGCTGACCTGCGACATCGTACCCAGCTCCGAAAGATAGCTGTCAAAGCTCACGCCGCTCGGATGTTCCTGCATGAACAGCAGCTTGAACAGCTCCGGCTCATGAATGGCATAAGACACCATCTGCATGCCGATATGCTTAAACGCCGGCGTATAGCTCGCAAAATCCGCGAAGTAGCGCTCAAACTCCTGCAAGGCAAGCTCCCGCGCCGCCCATTTGACCTCCTCCATGCTCTTGAACACGGTGAAAATCGGTCTTGCGGACGCGCCAAGCCTGCTGCCGAGGTTCCGCGCAGTCAGCGCCTCAACGCCCTGCTCCTTGACCAACGCAAGCGCAGCAGCGGCAATCTCCTCTTTGGTAAATTTCGGTTTCGGCGGCATTCATTTCATTCCTTTCAATCAAAACTTTGTTTTGCAACGCTGTTCTGAAACTTAGTTTTAGTATAAGGCATGATTCTCCATATGTCAATAGGCGCGATAAAAAAATGTCCCTGTGCCGCAAACCGCACAGGTGTCACCCGTACCAACGGGCGGCTGATAGCCGCCCCTACTAGCCTGTAACGCTTAAAACTGTAGGTAGC
>JBJDYD010000197.1:0-21461 GCA_051867015.1 Faecousia sp.
ACTTACAGCCGGAGATTGCCACGACCACTGCGCAGCCGTTCGCGAGGAACGAGCGCTACGGATGCGGCATACCCCTTGCGGGTGCAATCTTGTGCGGGCACTGCCGGCTGCGCGCAAGCTGCCGAGATATACTGCGGTAACCGCATTGTTTCCAAAATGTTCATGGTTTTTTCTTTACTTTATCGGCAAATTGGTATATGATAGAGAAAACAGGCAAAGGAGGCGGGCGTTTTGGATCACAACACCATTAAATTCACCGTACCCGTAGATACCAACGAGGAAATGAAACAGATTCTCACCGAGGTCTACCGTTCCCTCACCGAAAAGGGCTACAATCCCATCAATCAGATTGTCGGTTATATCCTCTCCGAGGATCCGACCTATATCACCAATCACAATAACGCTCGCAGCCTCATCTGTAAGCTTGACCGCGATGAGCTTCTTCAAGAGCTCGTTCGTCACTATCTATTCGATTAGTATCCACGGCAACGGGGCTTTCGCGTCTGCGAAAGCCCCGTCTTTTTCCGTTTCATAACTCCCACAACATCCATTTTTCCCCGCATCGCACACCCCGAACCGATTGCAGCACCGTAGTGTATTTGTCACGATTGTTTCCAAAGAAAATTTATTGTTGACAAATTCATCTCTATGTGTTACAATCTGGTTACATTTTGTTTTGGAGGTATCTATGTCCGAAAAAAATGAAGTCCTGATGTATAAGGGTCGCCCCCTGATGCGAAAGGATAACCTGATTTATTATGGTTCAATGGCTGACGAGTATATCGTCATGCTGCAGATTCTCGAATCCAAAAAATTGGAGGATCTTGATTTGGCAACGAAGGTTTCCGTCCAGCTCCAGCGCACGGCGCAGGATGTCAAGGCGCGTGACCGCGTTGTGAAGAAAAGCGAAAAAGACGGGTTCTATACGGCTTTGGATGTTGGCTGTGTATGGCTCGAGCGTGCATTGAACGCAAAGTAAGCAAAGACCACGGGAGGTTATTATGAAACGGTATCTGAAACTCATAGTATTGCTTGTATTCACCCTGTCCATCGTGTTCACGCTGGCGTCCTCCGCCTCTGCGACGGAGCTGAAAACCGGCATCGGCATTGTTGAGGCGCGCGGCGGTTTGCGCCTGCGTGAGAAACCCTCTACCTCTGCCGATATTATTACTATCGCGCAGAAGGGCGATACGGTCGTCATTATTCGACAAGTAGATGATTGGTATCTGGTCAATTATAATCTGCACATCGGCTATATGCACGGCGATTATCTGACGGTGAAGACGCGTGAAAATGTAGAGCTGGGCACAGGCTCCGTGGATGCAAATCTTGTCAATCTGCGCAACAGCCCGTCTACAAGCTCCACAATGCTGGATCAGCTCAAGTCGGGCGAAGAGGTTGAGATCTTTGGCTTCAACAGCGGATGGTACAAGGTCAGATATGAGGGTCAGATTGGCTATATTCGCAGCGATCTGGTCACCCTGCTGGAAAAGCCCGTAAATAACACGGGCCGCGCGGCAACGTCTTCCGATGACGAAACATCTTCCGGCAGCACTTCGACAGAAGCGGATCTCGGGCAGCAGATCGCTACATATGCGCAGCAGTTCGTCGGTTATCCCTATGTTTACGGCGGCTCGTCCCCTTCCGGCTTTGACTGCTCCGGCTTTATGCAGTATGTATTCTCGCAGTTCGGCTACAGCATCAACCGCACTGCAACCGCGCAGCTGGCAAACGGCTACTCTGTCGCATACGAAGACCTGCGTCCCGGCGATATCATCTACTTCGGATACGGCAGCACGGCTTCCCATGTCGGTATGTACATCGGAAACGGTCAATTCGTCCACGCGGAGAATTCCTCAACGGGTGTTGTTATCACCGATCTTTCGGTAAGCTGGTACGCCAACCGTTATCTCTGCGCACACCGCATCGTCGGTTAAATAACGCAAAAGCTTCCGCTCTCCTTTGTTGGGGAGCGGAAGCTTTTGTTATGGATTGGATCAATAGTTCTTTTCGCTGATTTCAAAATAGCTCTGCGGGTGGGCGCAGACAGGGCAGGTTTCGGGTGCCTTGGTGCCGACGATGATATGACCGCAGTTGCGGCATTCCCAAACCTTGACCTCACTCTTTTCAAAAACAGCAGCCGTCTCTACATTATGCAGCAGCGCACGGTAGCGCTCCTCATGGTGCTTTTCGATCTCACCCACCATGCGGAACTTTTCCGCCAGTTCGGGGAAGCCCTCCGCTTCGGCGGTTCTCGCGAAGCCGTCGTACATATCCGTCCATTCGTAGTTCTCGCCCTCGGCGGCAGCGAGAAGATTCGCAGCGGTATTGCCGATGCCGTTCAGCTCCTTGAGCCAAAGCTTCGCGTGCTCGCGCTCGTTTTCGGCGGTCTTGAGGAACAGCGCGGAAATCTGCTCATAGCCCTCCTTCTTAGCAACGGAGGCAAAATAGGTGTATTTGTTTCTCGCGCCCGATTCGCCGTCAAACGCGGCGTGCAGGTTCTTCTCCGTCTGCGTGCCGGCGTACTTGTTTTTCGGTGCCTCAACAACAGGCTCCAGCTTCTCCCCTGTTGCGCGGCAGCGCGGGCACACCGGCGTTTCGCCGTCCTTCACTTCAAAAATTTCTCCGCATACTTTGCAAAGATACTTCATGGTTTTTCCTCCTTCATCTATTTGAAATATTTATTGAACCTTCTCGAAATCAGAGGCAGGATGCTTGCACAGAGGGCAGACAAAATCCGCAGGCAGCTCCTCGCCCTCATAGACATAACCGCAGACGGTGCAGCGCCACTGCGTCTTCCCCTTCTCCGCAGGCTTTTCCGGCTTTGGCTTGATGTCGGACTGGTAATAGGCATAGGTTGCAGAGGGCGCAGCAGACAGGACTTCCATATCGTCCACCGCAGCGATAAACAGCGTATGGGTGCCCAAATCAATTTCCTGCTCCACGGTGGCGCTGATATAGCCGTTTGTACCGGCAGTGATGTAGTAGAGCCCGTTGGCGCTGCGCTTGCAGTCTGTGTAATTCGCAAACTTATCTACCGTTCTCCCCGACTGGAAACCGAAATGGCGGAAGGTATCAAACTTGGCTTCCTCACTCAGGATTGAGACATTGAACTTCTTGCTCGCCTTAATCAGATCATGGGTGAAGTTTGCCTTATTCACGGCGATGCTGATCCGATTCGGCTCACTCGTGACCTGCCCTGCCGTGTTGATGATGCAGCCGCTGTCTTTGCCCTCCGACTGCGCAGTAAGGACAAACAGACCGTAGGTCAGCTTGTACATTGTTTTCTTGTCCATTTCAAATACCTCCTCAGGTCATGGCAGCGCCGTCTACATGCAGCACCACACCGGTAACATAGCTTGCCAGATCGCTCGCCAAATACAGATACGCATTTGCAATGTCCTCGGGTTCGCCCACCCGTCCGAGCGGGATCCCGGCGGAAATTTTGTCAACAAGCTCCTGCGGCAGTGCCGCCATCATATCCGTCTTTGTCACACCGGGCGCTACCGCATTGACGCGAATATGATCCTTCGCCAGCTCTCTTGCCAGAGATTTGGTCAGACCGTTCACCGCAAACTTCGTCGTCGGATATGCGCAGCCGGAGGGTTGCCCGTACAGGCTGACCATCGAGCTGGTGCTGATAATCACACCGCCGCCCTGCTCCTTCATGATCCGTGCGGCAGCCTGCGAGCAGACAAACACCGCCTTCAGATTCAGGTTCACAATTTTATCGAATTCCTCCACCGTGTAGTCGTAAAGACTGGTTCTGGATGAGACACCTGCGTTATTGGCAAGAATGTCTACCCTTCCAAAGCGTTCCTTGACCGCCGCAAAGGACTCTGCCACCGCCGCCGGGTCGCACAGGTCGGGCCAAATCCCCATAATGCGGTCAGCATAGTCAGGAAGCTGTTCGAGCGCTTTTTCAACCGATTCCTTGCGTGAGCCGACAATTGCCACATTTGCGCCGTTCTCCAAATACTTTTTTACAATGGCAAAGCCGATGCCTCGGGTACCGCCGGTCACAATCGCTGTTTTTCCTTGTAGCATTTTAACATCCTCCTATATAAAATTATCCGTTATGATCGGACATTTCTTCACAATGCATCCTTTTTCTGCACTCCGGGCAGAGATAAAATACCTTCAGATCATAATATAAAAAGCTTTCTCCCAACTGCTCCCGCAGCGGCGCGGTTAAATCCTCAAAGGAAATGTCCAAAATCCTCCCGCATTGCTTGCAGACCAGATGATCGTGCTTTTTAACTGTGTCATACCGATCCGGCATTCCTTCCACGGAGACCTTGCGGATCAGTCCGGATTCACAAATCTTATTCAAGTTGTTATATACCGTCGCCAAAACAACCGCAGGATACCGCAGCTTCAGTTTCTCAAATACCTCATTGGCTGTTAAATGCGCATGAGAGGCAATGATGATCTCATAAATGGCTCTTTCATACTTCGTCATTTTTCGTTAATCCCTGTCACTATTTAGAATTATTCTAATAATATTATAGCAATTCTATTTTTGTTTGTCAAGGGATATCTTGCCGGATTGTGAAAAATTTTCCTTTTCTTTTTATCACACGGAGCCTTCTAACCGATTTGCAGGTCGCTGCGTAATATCTTTTTTGCTGCGAAGTATCGCTTTTCGTGCATTGCGCATACTAAGCACAAGACTTTTAGGAGGCTAAACTATGGAATCAGCTCATCGCGGAAAACAAAGCATAGAGTTTTTACACAGACCCGCAATCCTATCCTTCGCCTCTGTCGCGGGAAAAAAAGAGGCGCAAGGGCCGCTGGCGAATTGCTTTGATATTGTCTCTGAGGATACAACCTTCGGAGAAAAGTCATGGGAGAAAGCGGAGACGCAAATGCAAAAAACCGCCTTGCAGCTTGCGCTGGATAAAGCGGGGATGACGGAAAAGGACTTAGACGCCGCTTTTGTCGGCGATCTCCTGAATCAATGTGTCGGTTCGAGTTTTTCCATGCGGGGAAACGGTATACCGACGCTCGGACTGTACGGTGCCTGCTCCACAATGGCGGAGAGTCTGCTTTTGGCAGGCATGAGCATCAGCGCAGGCTATTGCCGTCGTGCGCTGGCGCTCACCTCGTCACATTTTGCCTCCTCTGAGCGTCAGTATCGCTTTCCGCTCGGTTACGGCGGACAGCGCACCCCGACGGCGCAATGGACGGTAACGGGCGCGGGAGCGGTGATCCTCGGTCAGACGGGTAACGGTCCCTTCTTGCGCAACGCGACCATCGGCACAATTGTTGACCGCGGCATTAAGGATGCCAACAATATGGGCGCTGCCATGGCACCGGCGGCGTTTGAAACACTGCGGGCGCATTTCGATGATCTTTCTCTCGCGCCTGAGGACTACGACCTGATCGTCACAGGTGATCTCGGGAAGCTCGGGCATCAAATTGTAAACGAGCTGTTTGCCCGTGAGGGCGTACAGCTTGGCACGCGCTATCAGGACTGCGGCATGATGATCTTCGATTTGGAAAAGCAGGATGTCCATTGCGGCGGCAGCGGCTGCGGCTGCAGCGCAAGCGTTCTTTGCGGACACTTGCTCGGAAAAATGCGCCGCCATGAGCTGACCCGCCTGCTTTTCTGCGGCACGGGTGCGCTGCTGTCGCCGCTAACCACGCAGCAGGGCGAATCCGTTCCTGCGGTCTGTCACGCAGTCTCCATTGAAACGGAAAGGAGCTGAAACAATGGACTATTTGAAAGCATTTATCGTCGGCGGTCTGTTATGCGTGATCGGACAGATTCTGATCGACAAGACAAAGCTGACCCCGGCGCGGATCTTGGTTTCTTACGTTGTCATCGGCGTTATTCTCGGCGCGGTCGGGTTATATCCCAAGCTGGTCGACTTTGCAGGCGCGGGAGCAACCGTTCCCTTGACCGGCTTTGGAAACCTGCTTGCCAAGGGCGTCAAGGAAGGGGTGCAGGAAAAAGGGTTCCTCGGCATCTTTACGGGCGGACTGACTGCGGCGGCAGGCGGCGTCGGCGCCGCGATTCTCTTCGGCTGGCTTGCGGGTCTGATTTTTAAGCCAAAGGATAAATAACCCCTGCGCGGGTATACTACCGATGCGGATCGAACCGCAAAACGACTTTTGGGAGGTTACGGATATGGAAAATCGTAATCAGAATCAACAGAATCAGAACAACCGTCAGAATCAGCAGAAACAGCAAAATCAGCAGAAACAGCAAAATCAGCAGAACCAGAACCGCAAGTAAACAGCTTGCAAAAAAGCAGTGCCGCGGGAGTACCCACGGCACTGCAAAGCTTTATGTATCAGTTTTTGACCGTTCCGTCCGCATTGAAAACAGGGAGCTTTTCCAAATAAATAATGTCGCCCCGCTCCTGCGCGTCACCCTCTGCAAGGATGGCCATTCGTCCGGCAACGATACCGCCGGCTTCAAGAACCAGCTTTTCAATGGCAGCAAGAGATTCTCCCGTAGAAATAACATCGTCAACGATCAAGATCCGCTTTCCGCGCATCAGTTCTGCATCTGCGGTGTCAAGGTAGAGATGCTGTTCCTTTGCGGTAGTGATGGAGTTGACCGCAACATCAAACACACCGGACATATAGAGCTTCGGAGCCTTACGCGCGAGGAAGTATTTATTCTGCCCGCTTTGACGTGCCATTTCATGGATCAGCGGGATTCCCTTTGCCTCCGCAGAGATCATATAGTCATATTCCGGAGCCTTTTTCAGCAGAGCGCCGGCCGTTGCAACCGTGAGCTCCACGTCACCGAAAATGACGAAGGCACCGATATAGAGGTCGTCCGAAACCTTGCAAATGGGAAGATCTCTCGTCACGCCGGCAATCGTCATTGTGTAATGCATAGTACATTCTCCTTTACCTATTCCTTGCCGAAGCAATCATGCCTTTTTATTATATCGTTCTTCACACAAAATGTCAATTCTTCTTCTTGATTTATTCCGTATAATTTCGCGTTTCCTCGCCACCCTAAACCCGAGGTGATGGAAATGGAGAACGATATTCCAATGCTCAACTCGATCTGCCGCACGACGCAGATGGGCTGCTACGGCATTAAAACGGTCATGAATGAAACGGTCAATCGCGATTTTCGAAACGTACTGCGTGCACAGCTCAATGAATATGAGCAAATCTATACCGAAGCGGATCGTCTTTTGCTCGAACGAGGAGAGCGCGCCCGCAATCTTAATCCGATGGCAAAGTACGGTTCTGCCCTCTCGGCAAAGATGCGTGTGCGCGCCAGCCTTGATCCGACGGCGAAGATCGCGGAAATGATGCTGCAAGGCAGCACGCGCGGAATGATCAAGAGTATGCACAACATCCGTACCATGGGCATTCTCGATCCCAAGGTCTCAACTCTCTCGAAGCGTCTTCTCCAGACCGAGCAAGCAAACTTCAATCAGATGAAGCAGTTTCTTTGAGGCTCTGCGCACCCTTTCTTGCCCTTGCGCATAGACTATATGCAGTGACCGCCGATGAAATACCGCCTGCGGGCGGTTTCATCGTTGCGGCATGCAAGGAGGTGCTTTATGGCAGAAGGCGGTTATTTGACTGTTCGTACTTACACATCTTCGGCGCAGCTTCCGGTCGTCGGCGCAACGGTTTCTGTCACGGAACAAGACGCAAACGGAGCACGATTGATTGCAACCCGCATCACAGACCGGAGCGGCAGAACCACGCCGATCCAAATCAGCACACCGAATCGCAGCGAAAGTCTGACACCCGGGCAAACCATTCCCTTTACGAAGGTAAATATCACGATTGAGAAGGTTGGCTTTGATCGCGTGCTGGTCGAAAACGCGCAGCTTTTCGCAGGGATCACCAGCGAGCTGAATGTGGAGATGCTGCCGCTCGGGGAGAATCCCGACAGCTTCAACACAACCGAGCTTGTGGATGTCACCCCGCAGGAGTTATAAGTCATGCCGGAAATTCTTCCGTACATCCCGGAAAGCATCACCGTCCACCTCGGCGCACCGGACGCAAATGCCGCCAATGTGCGTGTGCCGTTCGTGGACTATGTGAAAAATGTTGCCTCCAGCGAAATCTATCCGACGTGGGACGAGAGCGCACTGACTGCGAATATTCTTGCGATCATCTCCTTTGCGCTCAACCGTGTCTATACGGAGTTTTACCGCAGCCGCGGCTACGATTTTGACATCACGTCTTCCACCGCAATTGACCAGAAATTTATCAACGGCAGATGCTATTTTGACAGTGTTTCAAGAATTACCGACAGAATATTTTCCGATTACCTGCGCCGCATCGGTTTTATCGAACCGCTGGCAGCAAAATTCTGTAACGGAACCACCGTCACTTGCGAAGGTCTGAGTCAATGGGGCTCCCAGAATTTGGCGCAGCAGGGACTGAATTCCGTGCAGATTCTGCGTTATTACTACGGCGACAATATTGAAATTGTCAATAATGCGCCCGTGCGGGGCTACACCCCCTCCTATCCCGGAACTCCGCTGCGCGTCGGTTCGCGGGGGCCGAGTGTCGTTCAGGCGCAGGTTATGCTGAACCGCGTTGGGG
Organism: Faecousia sp.; assembly: GCA_051867015.1. GTDB lineage: Bacteria > Bacillota > Clostridia > Oscillospirales > Oscillospiraceae > JAZOXB01. The sequence goes on from JBJDYD010000197.1 coordinate 8,539, forward strand.
AAAACTATCCCGCGATCCCGCGCGTCGCAACCGACGGCATTTTCGGCGAGAGAACGGAAGCTGCCGTTCGTCGTTTCCAAGAAATCTTCGATTTGACACCGGACGGAATTATCGGAGAGGCGACATGGTACCAGCTTGTGCGGCTGTATGTCGGCGTAACCAATCTTGCCGAGCTGGAATCCCAAGGACAGACCTTCTACGCAATCAACTGGCAGGCCCCGAACAATCTGCAATCCGGCAGCCGTGGGCAAAAGGTCAGTCAACTCCAGTATATGCTGAACGTGATGGCAGAGTATGTTCCATCCATTCCGCCCGTCACGGAGGACGGCATCTTTGGACCGCGAACACAGGAAGCGGTGCGCGCGTTTCAGCGTTTCGCCGGTCTTCCGGAGGACGGCATCGTCGGTCCGCAGACATGGAACGCGCTTTATAACCGCGCCATCACGCTGATCAAAGAGCCGGCGATCCCGCTGTCACAATACCCGGGGGAAACGCTCAGCTTAGGCGATACGGATTTTTCATAACAGGAGGGATTCCATGAGTTTTGCAAAAACACCGGTGCCTGCCCCCATTCATGACCTGCAGACCATGCTGCGGATCGTATTGCCGGAGCAGGGCTTAGGCAGAGACGGCATCTACGGTAAGGAAACGCACGAAGCCGTAAAAAAATATCAGGCGTCTCAAGGTCTTCCCGAAAACGGCGTAACCGACCAAGCAACCTGGGACGCATTGGTAAAGGATTACGAGTACGCGCTTGTTCTGCAAGCTGAGGCAGCGCCGCTGCAGATCATCCTGCAGCCCAATCAAGTGCTTGAGCGCGGATCAAAAAATCTGCATGTCTACCTTGTGCAGGGGATGCTCATGGCGCTGTCGCGGCTCTATTATGATATGCCCGAATTGCTCGTGACCGGTACGCTCGACGAGCCGACGGCAAACGCGCTGCTTTGGCTGCAAAAGGCAGGCGATCTGCCTCAAACAGGAACGCTTGATAAGCACACATGGCGTCATCTCGCAGCCCAATACCGTCTCATGGTCGGTGACGGCACCGGTTCCTTCCCCGTGCGGAGAACGCAGCGCACTACCGCAGAGCGGCGATGAATTGCGTTAATGCAAATTGATTCAAAGCTTCTCTATCCCAAACGATTGTTGACACTATGTTCCCTTTTTAACAAACCTTCGTAACGCTGCCTTGGCTCCGGTCAAGGCAGCGTTTTTATTCTTTTGTGCTGCAATGCAGTCAAAAGACGGAGAAAAATGCGTCGTTTTTTCTTGAATATTGATTCAAAATGCACAAAAAATTTTTTCGTATTTCTTTCGCGGATGATTGCTTTCGTTTTGTCCATGATACATGAACATTTGTCTTTATTAACTTCGCATTTATAGATATAACTCACATAAGTTTATGTCGATTTCCTGCATAATTCGTTATTTTGTACGAAACGCCCCAAATTTGACAAAGAATTTAATTTAATAGTATAATGTATGCAAGCAACAAGCCACGGAAGGAGCGATTCTATGCTGTTCGAAGCAAATCACCAACCCGCACCGCCGCTGTATGATCCGTCCTTTGAGCACGACAGCTGCGGTATCGGCGCGATCATCAATATCAAAGGAAAGCCCTCGCATGCTTTGGTGGAACGCACACTGCATATCGTCGAGCATTTGGAGCATCGTGCCGGTAAGGACGCTGAGGGAAAAACAGGCGACGGCGTCGGCATTCTCCTGCAAATCTCTCATAAATTTTTCTTAAAAGCGGCTGCGCAGGTAGGGATTAAGCTCGGTGACGCACGCAGCTACGGTGTCGGTATGTTCTTTTTGCCGCAGGACGGACTCTTGCGCCGCCAGCGGATGAAGATGTTTGAGCTGATGGTACGGCAGGAGGGAATGGAGCTTCTCGGCTGGCGTGAAGTACCCGTCCATCCCGAGATCATCGGCACGCGCGCAGCAAAGGCGATGCCCGCCATATATCAGGCATTCATTGCAAAGCCGCTCGGTTGCGAAGCAGGCTTGCCCTTTGACCGCAGGCTCTATATCGTCCGCCGTATTTTCGAGCAGGCAAGCTCCGAGGATTCCTATGTTGTCTCCCTCTCCTCCCGTACCATTGTGTATAAGGGCATGCTGCTGGTCGGAGAGCTGCGTCTGTTCTACGACGATCTGCGCGACCCGGACTACGAGTCTGCCATCGCAATGACGCACTCGCGTTTTTCTACAAACACCAATCCCAGCTGGGAGCGTGCGCACCCCTATCGCCTGCTTGTGCACAACGGCGAGATCAACACCATTCGCGGCAACGCGGACAAGATGGCGCTGCGCGAGGAGGGCATGTCCTCTCCGGCACTGGCAAACGAGATGTACAAGGTACGTCCGGTCATTGATCCGCGCGGTTCGGATTCCGCGATGCTGGACAACACGCTGGAATTCCTGATGATGAGCGGAATGGAGCTGCCGCAGGCGGTGATGACGCTGATCCCGGAGCCTTGGAGTCACGAGCGCGACCTCTCCCCTGCCAAGCGTGATTTTTATCAATACCATGCCATCCTGATGGAGCCTTGGGACGGACCCGCCTCCATTTTATTCTCTGACGGTGATGTCGTCGGCGCTGTGCTTGACCGCAACGGTCTGCGTCCTTCCCGCTACTATATCACGGACGAGGATGAGCTGATCCTCGCCTCCGAGGTCGGCGTCGCTGAGGTGGAGGAAAGCCATATCATCCGTAAGGATCGTCTGCGCCCGGGTAAAATGCTCTTAATCGACACGAGAGAAGGTCGCCTGATTGACGATGAGGAGTTGAAACGCGGTTATGCTGCGAGATATCCTTACGGAGAGTGGCTTGACCGTCAGATGCTGCGGCTTTCCGAGCTGCCCGCGCCGAATCGTGCCTCGCAGCAGTTCACTGTGCAGAACCGCGCGCGTTTGAAAAAAGCGTTCGGCTATCACTACGAGGACTACCGTTCCAGTATCTGCGTCATGGCAAAAACCGGCGCCGAGCCGATTGTCTCTATGGGCTGCGATACGCCGATTCCCGTGCTGTCTGACTATCCGCGTCCGCTGTTTGAATACTTTAAGCAGCTTTTCGCGCAGGTGACAAACCCGCCGATTGACGCAATCCGTGAAAAGCTCGTCACCGACACAAGCGTCTATATCGGCGCAATGGGCAATCTGCTCGTGCCGAGCGAGGAAAACTGCAATGCCATCAAGCTCGATACCCCGATTCTCACGAATCTTGAGCTGCAAAAGCTGAAGCATCTGCGTATTCGCGGCTTTAAGGTCGCGACGCAGTCGATGCTCTATTATAAGGGAACCTCGTTGGAGAAGGCGCTTGACCGTCTGTTTGTCGAGGTTGACAAGCACTGCAAGGACGGTGCAAACATCATCATTTTGACAGACCGAGGGGTAGACGAATATCATGTTGCCATTCCCTCTCTGCTCGCAGTCTCCGCGATTCATCAGCATCTTGTCCGCACCAAGCAGGGCAACTCCGTCGCGCTGGTCTTAGAGACCGGTGAACCGCGTGAGGTGCATCATTTTGCCGCGCTTCTGGGCTACGGCGCGTGCGCGGTAAACCCCTATCTTGCCCACGAGAGCGTCTTGCAGCTCATTGAAAACGGTCTGCTGGATAAGGATGCCGGGCAAGCCATTGCCGATTATAACCGCGCCGTCGTTGCTGGCATCGTCAAGATCGCCTCAAAAATGGGGATTTCCACGCTGCAATCCTACCAAGGCTCAAAAATGTTCGAAGCCGTCGGCATTGACCCCGCTGTCGTAGAGAAATACTTTACCGGCACGCTCAGCCGCATCGGCGGCATCTCCTTAAAGGATCTGGAAAAGCAGATTGACGAGCTGCACAGCAAGGCATTTGATCCGCTGGGCTTCTATGTTGACCTGACCTTGGAAAGCCCCGGCATCCACCGCGAGCGCGGCGGAAAGGAGACGCACCGCTACGATCCGCTGACCATCTCACTGCTGCAACAAGCGACGCGCACCGGGGATTATGAGCTATTCAAGCAATACACCGCCACGCTCTATCCGCAGGGCGCCACCCCGAATTTGCGCTCCCTGCTCCGGGTCAAATGGGCGGATACGCCCCTTCCTCTTTCCGAGATTGAAAGCGAGGACGAGATCGTCAAGCGTTTCCGCACGGGTGCAATGAGCTTCGGCTCCATCTCCCCCGAGGCGCACGAATGCCTCGCCATCGCCATGAACCGCCTCGGCGGACGTTCAAATACAGGCGAGGGCGGCGAAAAACGCGAGCGCCTGACCGTGGGCGCAGACGGCATTGACCGCTGCAGCGCAGTCAAGCAGGTTGCTTCTGGACGCTTCGGCGTAACCGGAGAATATCTGCTGCACGCCAAAGAGATTCAGATCAAAATGGCACAGGGCGCAAAGCCCGGCGAGGGCGGGCACCTTCCGGGGGCAAAGGTCTACCCGTGGGTTGCTGAAACGCGCTGCTCCACCCCGGGCGTCGGTCTGATCTCTCCGCCGCCGCATCACGACATCTATTCCATCGAAGACCTTGCCCAGCTCATCTATGATCTGAAAAACGCCAACCGTGACGCAACGATCTCGGTCAAGCTCGTCTCAGAGGCAGGCGTCGGAACGGTGGCGTCCGGTGTTGCAAAGGCAGGGGCAGGAACCATCCTGATCTCCGGTTTTGACGGCGGCTCCGGCGCGACACCGAAAAGCTCCGTCTATAATGCAGGTCTGCCGTGGGAAATCGGGTTGGCAGAAGCGCATCAAACCTTGCAGCGCAACGGGCTTCGTTCCCGCGTCAAGCTGGAGACGGACGGCAAGCTGATGTGCGGCTATGATGTCCTGATCGCCGCGCTTTTGGGCGCGGACGGGTTCGGCTTCGCGACGGCACCCCTTGTCACGCTCGGCTGCGTGATGATGCGGGTATGTAATCTGGACACCTGTCCCGTCGGCGTTGCCACGCAGAACCCTGAGCTGCGAAAGCACTTTAAGGGAAAGCCCGAGTATGTGGAAAACTTCATGCGCTTCGTCGCGCGTGAGCTGCGGGAGTATATGGCAAAGCTCGGCATCCGCACAGTCGAGGAGCTGATCGGGCGCACGGATCTGCTCGAGCAAACGGAAGCCGCGCACGGCAGCGCAGCCTCCGTGAATCTCAGCGCGATTCTCGACGCGCCGCAGCTTCCGCCAACGCCCGTGGCGCAGTTTGATTTCAAGCTGAACGCGACGCTTGACGAGCGCGTACTCTTGCCCACGTTTGCTGCGGGACTGGAAAGCGGCGAAGCGCAGACGCTGGACATTGCGGTCGGCAATATAGACCGCGCTTTCGGCACAATCTTCGGCAGCGAGGTCACGCGCCGCTTTGGGAATACCCTTCCCGACGACACCTTTACCGTCAACTGCACCGGCTGCGGCGGGCAGAGCTTCGGTGCGTTCGTGCCGAAGGGTGTCACCCTCCGTCTGACAGGAGAGAGCAACGACCATCTCGGCAAAGGGCTTTGCGGCGGCAAGCTGATCGTCCGCGCGCCCGAAAATACAGCCTATGACCCCCACGAAAACATTCTCATCGGCAATGTCGCCCTCTACGGCGCGACCTCCGGCGAGGTTTATATCGCGGGCGTTGCGGGCGAGCGCTTTTGTGTCAGAAATTCCGGCGCGGACGCAGTGGTGGAAGGCGTAGGCAATCACGGCTGCGAATACATGACAGGCGGTACGGTCGTCGTACTCGGCGAAGTCGGCGACAATTTCGCCGCAGGTATGAGCGGCGGTACGGCATATGTACTTGATTTAAACGGGGATCTTTACCGCCGTATCAACAAGGACACCATAATCTGCGGGCTGTTGCGCGAGGAATCGGATATCCGTACACTGCACGCAATGGTTGCGCGCCATGCAGCATACACCGGCTCCGTCTTTGCAGCAAAGCTGCTGAATGACTTTACGCATTACCTACCGCTGTTTCGTAAGATCATCTCTCCGGAATATCAGAAAATGCAGGAGGCAATCACCGCTTTGCAGGCGCAGGGGCTTACCCCGGACGCCGCAGCCATGCGGGCGTTTGCCGAAAGAAACGCTTAAGGAGGGCGCACCATGGGAAAACCGACCGGATTTATGGAATATCCCCGTCAGGATACGCTGACGGAAGCGCCGCTTGCGCGTATTAAGCATTTTCACGAGTTCCATACGCAGCTTTCTGCGGAGGAGCGCAGCACGCAGGCCGCGCGCTGCATGGACTGCGGCACACCATTTTGTCAGTACGGCGGCGTAATCGGCGGCATGGTCGCAGGCTGTCCGCTGCAAAACCTTGTTCCGGAGTGGAACGATCTGCTGTATGAGGGCAATGTCAAAAGCGCCTATTATCGTCTCATCAGTACAAACAGCTTCCCCGAGTTCACGGGGCGCGTCTGCCCTGCGCTGTGCGAGGCATCCTGCACCTGCAACCTGCCTGCGCAGCCTGTAACCATCCGCGATAATGAGCTGAGCATCATTGAATGGGCGTTCGAAAACGGTGTTGTCTCTCCCCTTCCCCAAATGCCGCGTACCGAAAAGCGGGTCGCGGTTGTCGGCTCCGGACCTTCGGGGCTTGCCGCCGCGGAGCTGTTGAACCGTCGTGGGCACGATGTAACGGTCTTTGAGCGCAGCGACCGCTTCGGCGGTTTGCTGATGTACGGTATTCCGAACATGAAGCTTGAGAAATCCATCGTGCAGCGCCGTGTCGAACTGATGCAGCGAGAGCATGTGCAATTTGTTGCAAATACGGAGGTTGGCGTCGATCTCGACGCACAGAAGCTTCTTGCGGAATATGACGCTGTTGTTCTCTGCTGCGGCGCCGCAAAGCCGCGGGATCTCAACGTCCCGGGGCGAGATGTTGAGGGTATCTACTTTGCTGTAGACTACCTTGGAAAGACAACAAAAGCGCTGCTGGACAGCAATTTTTCGGATTGCCGCGCGCAGGAGGCAAAGGATCGCCATGTGCTCATCATCGGCGGCGGCGACACCGGCAACGACTGTGTGGGCACGGTCATTCGTCAAGGCGCAGCTTCTGTCACCCAATTGGAAATGATGCCGGAGCCGCCCGCAGAACGTCTTCCTTCCAATCCTTGGCCCCAGTGGCACCGCATTAAAAAAACCGATTACGGGCAGGAGGAGGCCATCGCCGTTTTTGGGCACGATCCCCGGGTGTATCAGACGACGGTAAAGGAATTTCTCTCTGATGAAGCCGGACATGTGCGTCAGGCTGTCCTGATCTCCTTAGAAAGCGTAAAGGGCGCGGACGGCAGAATGCAAATGCGCCCCGTCCCGGGCAGCGAGCATACCGTTCCCGCAGACCTCGTCCTGATCGCGGCAGGCTTTCTCGGCGCGCAGCCGTTTGTCGCAGAGGATTTCGGCGTAGCGCTGACTGCAAGAGGTACTGTCGCAGACCGCGATCATCAGACGAACGTGGAAAAGGTCTTTACCGCAGGCGATATGCGGCGCGGACAATCCCTTGTGGCATGGGCAATCCGCGAGGGTCGCGACGCAGCCCGCGCCGTTGACCGCTACCTCATGGGCTATACCAATTTGTAATTCACAGTACGGCTTGCCGTATTCACGCGTTTTGAAGCCTTGCAGCCCTCTGCCGAATTCCGGTTGCAATTCTCTCGCTTTTATGCTAAACTAATATACAACGCGTCAAAGCGCTGTGAACGCGCTTGCGGCAGAAAATGCTTCATTTTGACCCTGCCAAGCCGGCAGGGTCATTTTATTCGGACGAAACGAAATGCATTTTTGCAGGAGATGGGAGGATTCGTACAATGCCGGTGATCCATCATAACGAAATATATCAGCAAGCCGTTTCGATTCTGAAGTCGCTCTATGGGGAAAACGCTTCCTTTCGCGACGGTCAATACGAAGCGATCGAAGCAACCATGACCCGGCAGAGAACCTTAGTCGTCCAACGCACCGGCTGGGGCAAAAGCCTTGTTTATTTTATCTGTACCAAGCTTCTGCGCGAGCAGCATGCCGGCGTTACCATGGTGGTAAGCCCTTTGCTCGTGTTGATGCAGAATCAAGTGGAAGCGGCAGAAAAAATGGGCTTGTCCTGCGATGTGCTAAACAGCCGCGTGAAAGATCGGAAAGAGAGCATTTTGACCGCATTGGAAGCCGATGCGCTCGATCTGATCCTCGTTACGCCGGAAACGCTGTTCAGCGAAGCCGTGCAGAAACGGCTGAGTAACATAAAGATCGGGCTGTTCGTCGTTGACGAGGCGCACTGCATCTCCGATTGGGGGCACGATTTTCGGCTGGAATACGGCAGCTTGAAAAACGTCATCCGTCAGCTTCCGCCGAATGTGCCGCTGCTGGCGACCACCGCCACGGCAAACGAGCGGGTCGTCGATGATTTAAAACAGCAGCTCGGCGACAATGTGTATATTTCAAGAGGCGCACTATCCAGAGAATCTCTGTCCATTCAGGTGCTGCACATGCCGAATCGGATCGAACGTTACGCATGGATTCTCGAAAACCTCCATAAGCTCCCCGGGAGCGGCATCATCTATTGCCTGACGCAGCGGGACTGCGATTATCTCAGCGCTTTTTTGAGGGAAAACGGCATCGCGGCTGAGGCTTACTACGCCCGCAACGGCGAAGAGGGCGAACGGAAAAACGCCGAGGTTGAAGAAAAATTCAAGCGGAATGAGATAAAGGCAATCGTCGCCACCATTAAGCTGGGCATGGGCTATGACAAAGGCGATATCGCTTTTGTGATCCATTTTCAAATGCCCTCCAACATCGTTTCCTACTATCAGCAGATCGGGCGCGCCGGAAGAAGCATTGACCGCGCATATGCCTTTTTGATGTGCGGACAGGAGGACGAGGAAATTCTGGATTATTTTATCAAGACGGCGTTCCCAACCGAAGAGGAAACCAATGCCGTGATGCGTTTTATTGCGGACAACGACGGCGTAAAGCAGTGGCAGCTCGATGCCGCACTGAATATCCGTCATACCCGATTGACGAAAGCGGTGACATTTTTGCTGCATGACGGCTTTATTCGGAAAGAAAATTCGCTTTATTACGCAACGCCGAAGCCGTACTTTTATGACCGAGCGCACTATAACGCCGTCACACAGACACGCATCAGGGAAACGGAGCAAATGAAAGCTTATTCCCGCACGAAGCAATGCTACACCAAGTATATGGTAAACTGCCTCGATGATATGACGGCAGCAGACTGCGGGAACTGCGCAAATTGTTTGCACAGAGAGCTTCTTCCGCGCGAGGTATCGCCGCAATATTTACAGGAAGCAGCTGCTTTCTTAGATCGCCTTATACTTCCCATTGAGCCAAGAAAAAGGTGGGCAAGTTCCTCCGAGACTGCGGCAAAACAGATTTCTCATATCAATCAGGTCGGAATTTGCTTATCCAAATACGGCGATCCGGGATACGGAGAATTGGTAAAACGGGATAAATACGCGCCGCAGAAGCGCTTTTGCGAAGAATTGGTCGGGAAAAGCGCTGCGGTACTGCGCCCGTTGGTTTTGGAACACGCGATTACCCATGTATGCTGTGTTCCCTCCTTGCGGAGCGATCTGGTCAAGAATTTTGCCGAAAGGCTTGCCGCTTCCTTAGGGCTGCAATTTGCCGATCTGCTCCTGAAATCCTCTGCGAAGCAACAGAAAGAAATGGAAAACAGCGCTTATCAATGCGCGAATGCGTTCCGTTCCTTTTCCGTGCGCGAGAATATCCCTCTGCCTGAAAAGGTTCTGTTGGTGGACGATGTGGTAGATTCCCGATGGACAATGACGGTATGCGGATATCGTTTAATGGAAGCGGGCTGTCAGGAGGTTTATCCCTTTGCGCTTGCCGACAGCAGTCAGAAGGAGGATTGAGATGAATCAGAATGCAAATGCGATCACTACCTTGTGCAGCCATCTTTGTGTTGGGGAAGGCATCGTTCCTCTCGAACCGAAGGAATGGACGGAGCTGGCTGCAAAATTGATGCAGTTAGGACTTCAACCAAAGGATCTGTTTGACTTGCCGGAAAAGGCGCTGATCGAAACCGTGGGGCTGTCCGAAGCTACCGCAGAGCGGATCACTCGACTGCTCGGCAGGAGCGCCAGTCTTTCTTTTGCATTGAGCGAATATGAAAACATGGGCATTACCGTGGTCACGCGTGCCGATCTGCAATACCCAGCAAAGCTGAAAAAAGTGCTTAGGAATCACTGTCCGCCGCTGTTCTACTGCGCCGGGGATATGACACTGTTAAATCGGTCTTATATCGGATATGTCGGCGCAAGAACGGTATCCGAGGACGACATCGCCTTTACCAAAACCACCGTGCAAAAAACCGTGGCGCAGGGCTATGGGGTCGTTTCCGGCGGCGCAAAAGGGATTGATACCGTAGCTGCGGAAGAGGCGCTGTACCTCGGCGCTCCCGCAGTCGAATACCTCTCCGATTCCATGCTCCAAAAAATGAAAAAAAGCGCAACCGTCAAAGCCGTCCGAGAGGGAAAGCTGCTGCTGCTCTCCGTTGCCAAGCCGGATGCTCCTTTCAACGTCGGCATGGCAATGATGCGCAACCGTTATGTGTATGCGCAATCCTGCGGAACGGTCGTAGTGCGTTCCGAATACAACAAGGGCGGAACATGGGCAGGCGCTGTAGAGAATCTGAAAAACGGCTGGTGTAAAGCACTCTGCCGAGACAAAAAAGGCTATCAAGGAAATCGAGCGCTGATCGAACGCGGTGCCGCACCGATTGACGAAACCTGGGACGGCGATCCGAATTCCCCCGCGCCGCGTCTTGAACCAATTGAACAATTAAGCCTCTTTGACCTTTAGACGTTGACTTACCGCGAAACGGCTGCACCCCAAATGGGCGCAGCCGTTTCGTGGATTCTTGCAAGTGATTGACAAACATGATAGCCTGCCGTTTCACGGGCGCGGTATTATTTGAGGCGCATACCATCCTTGAACGCATTCCCTACCTTCTCCCCCAAAACAAGATAGGAATGGTTCATGGAATCGTAAGTAATCGGTCTGAGCTTGGCAGGGTCGATCTTGCCTTTTTCGTCCAAGACCGTCTCACTGGCGGAGACATTGACGATCTCTCCCACAAGGCGGCAGCTTTCCGCGTCGTAAGAGCGCAGTCTGCATTCCAGCGCCATCGGCAGTTCTTCCATAAGCGGCGCATCCACAAACTCCGATTTCACCGCGTGGAATCCGGCTTTTTCAACTTTATCGGGAACCTGCTTACCGGAGACAAGCCCTACATAATCACAGGCGGCAACATAGTCCGCCGTCGCCATGCTGACAGTAAATGCCTTCCGCGCAAGGAAGTTCTCTGTCGTCTTATGCTCGGCGCTGATGCAGAGAGATATCTCATTTTCCTCGCTGATCCCGCCCCAAGCAGCATTCATCGCATTCGGCGTGCCATCGGCGTTATAAGTACCGATGATAAACACCGGCATCGGGTAACACATCGTCTTCGCTCCGAAATTCTTTCGCATTGTAAGTTTCTCCTTCTTCAATCAAAGACTGTTTTTTCGCAGCGGCGTAGGTTTACATTCATTCTGCAAACGTTTCATCCATTCCGCACACACTGTGTGCATTATACCATATCATACCAATAGATGGCAAGACTTTTAAAAAGTCGTCCTGTGGCTGCTAACCACCAAACACATCCACATCCCACGGGAACAGGCAGCTTATTTCAGTTGATATGTAAGTCTGACACACAACGAATTCTGACCTCTACAGGATTACACTGCTCTCAAACTTCACAGCACGGCGACCTGCGAAAATCTCGGTTTTTGACCTCTACAGAATTACACTGCTCTCAAACCATTTTGTCGTGTTGGCATAGTGCAAGGGTTTTTGACCTCTACAGAATTACACTGCTCTCAAACCCGCAGAGCAGGGTGCGGTTGGCGCAGAAGGTTTTTGACCTCTACAGAATTACACTGCTCTCAAACTGTCACAAATCAAATGTGGTAAAATTCGTGGTTTTTGACCTCTACAGAATTACACTGCTCTCAAACTTGTTCGGTCATGACGTTTTCTCCTTACGTGTTTTTGACCTCTACAGAATTACACTGCTCTCAAACTTGTGACTCCATTATCCGCATAGCCGCCGAGTTTTTGACCTCTACAGAATTACACTGCTCTCAAACACCTCTCCGTCGTTATCTACCAAAAGCGGAGTTTTTGACCTCTACAGAATTACACTGCTCTCAAACTCCGCCGCGTACCAATCCTTTAGCGACCGAGTTTTTGACCTCTACAGAATTACACTGCTCTCAAACTATTTCAACAGATTCCTTTATGTACTCAAAGTTTTTGACCTCTACAGAATTACACTGCTCTCAAACACACAAGAAGAGATAGCGAGAGTATTAGAAGTTTTTGACCTCTACAGAATTACACTGCTCTCAAACTTATCCTGTACTTTGCCGTCGCGGCTTCTTGTTTTTGACCTCTACAGAATTACACTGCTCTCAAACGAAATTGCGGGGCGCTTCGCAGTCACGGAAGTTTTTGACCTCTACAGAATTACACTGCTCTCAAACAATATAGCCTTTGTCCGTTTTCTTGAATTTGTTTTTGACCTCTACAGAATTACACTGCTCTCAAACAGGGTCATGCTCTTGCAAACGTTAAACACTGTTTTTGACCTCTACAGAATTACACTGCTCTCAAACAAAATTCCAGCAGGCAAGCCAGATTGCAAAGTTTTTGACCTCTACAGAATTACACTGCTCTCAAACGGCAGAATGTTTGGCTCTGTCAGCTCAATTGTTTTTGACCTCTACAGAATTACACTGCTCTCAAACTATTTGTCAATAGTTAATTACACATTTTTTGTTTTTGACCTCTACAGAATTACACTGCTCTCAAACGCAGAACGCGAGCGGGTGGACGTATGCCTAGTACAACAACCAAAAAGTAAATAGCTATAACACGGTGCTACCCAACAACAG
>JBJDYD010000198.1:0-4367 GCA_051867015.1 Faecousia sp.
TTGCTCTTGGCTATAGCCTTCCCGCTACCGGGCGGCTTCGGGACTTTCACCCGTTGGAGTATGCGCCCGCCGGGCGCACCACAAAAAGCACCGCAGAACGGAAGCCCCCTTCTGCGGTGTGTCCCTATTCTCATTTCCCTGAGCCATGCGCCCGTTCCAAAATCTCCGCAACCATGAGGCTCTGTCTTGCCATGCGTGAAAAAAACGCCTCATCCCGCGCCTCAATCGCATCCCGAAACCGCATCAACTCATAAACCATCCGATTTTTCGCATGAGGCGCATCAATCTTCACTTCCGCGCCGTCCAAAACCGCGCTGCATGCCCCAAAATCATTCATCGGGCCGTCCTCCGCGAAGAACCCGCGCTCCCCTTCCATACGGCAGCCGCTGCCGCGGTTTGCGTTCTTCGCCGTGACAATGCGCACCGTCAGGTCAGGATAGGTCAGTGTCAACTCCCCCGCGAGGTCAATGCCATTCTCTCCCAATTCCGGCGCATACCGCACGCCCTCCGGCATACCAAACAGATCCACCGCCATATGGACGCAGTACACGCCCATATCATTCAGCGCACCCGCCTGCATCGCGGGATTGAAAATATTCGGATTCTCCCCCCGCAGATAGGCATCATATTTCGAGGAATACTGCGCATAACAAAGCTCCGCGCTTTGAATCGCTCCAAGCTGCGGCAAAAGCGCGCGGCATTGCAAATACTTCGGCATGAACAGCGTCGTAATTGCCTCAAAGAAGAATACGCCGTTCTCCCGCGCGGTGTCGATCATCCGCCGCACCTCCGCGCCTGTGACCGCAGCAGGCTTTTCCACAATCACATGCTTTCCCGCCTGCATTGCAAGGCACGCCTGCTCCGCGTGGAAGCGGTTGGGCGAGGCAATGTAAACCGCGTCGATGTCCTCCCGCCCAAGCAGCTTGTCATAGTCCGTGCAGACCGCCGCCACTCCAACAGAATCCGCAAATGCCCTGCCCCGTTCCGCATCACGGGAATAGACCGCGCAGCACTCTACGCCGTCCACCTGCGCCATCGCCTGCTGCATCAGGCGCATAATAGCGCTCGTCCCAACCGTCCCGAATCTCAGCATCTCGCGCTCTCCTCCGCGTCGAAGCCAAACAGCCGCGCCGCATTATAATAAAGTATATTCTCCTCCTCACGCTTAGGCAGCTGCAACGCGAGAAACCGTTTTAGCTCCTGCGCCGGATTCCACATCGGATAATCCGTGCCAAATAGCACACGCTCCGCACCGTAGGCGGAGATCAGTTCCTTTGCGCGCATATCGTCCATCGCAAAGAAGGACGACGAGCAATCGACCCAAAGATTCTCAAACCGTCCCGCAAGCTGTCCTGCCGCCTCGTCCCAAACCGAGTAGCCGCCGAAATGCGCGGCAATGACCGTGAGCTTCGGGAAACGGCGTAACAGCGGCAAAAGCTGTTCGGGATTCGAAAAGCTGTAGCGCCGATCACCAGTGTGCAGCAGCAGCGGCAGCACACCCTCGCACTGCTCGCAGAGCGCAAAGCATTCCTTGCTGTCCAAACGGAAGTGCTGAATGTCGGGGTGCAGCTTCACGCCGTGCAGCCCCAGCTCCCGCAGATACGCAATATCCTCCGTCAACGTCTCACTCTCCGGATGCAGCGCCCCAAAGCCGTACAGGCGGTCGGGAAACTGCGCCACTTCAGCGGCGATAAACTCGTTGATGCTCCCCACCTGCTCCGGCTTTGTCGCCACGGACTGCACAAGGAAGCGGTCGATCCCCGTCCCCTTGGCAAACAGCGTCTGTACCGTGCCGTCATAGGTTTCTCCGAGGTTGTCATAGAAGGTCGCTGTCGCCGCAGCCGCCTTCTGCGCAATCTTCGCGGGATAAATATGGCAATGTGCGTCAAAAACCTTCATCACAGACGCTCCAATACCGCAACAAGATAGTCCCATGTCCGCGCGACCGAGCCGATATCCAGCTTCTCGCGGCTTGTGTGGATGTCATGCATCTGCGGGCCGAAGGAAACGGCATCCAGTCCCTTCAGGCGGTCGGAGAAGATGCCGCATTCCAGCCCCGCGTGGATGGCTTCCACCACCGGTTCCTTGCCGTAAAGCGTGCGGTAAGTCTCTACCATCGTCTCGCGCAGGCGGGATTCCTTCTGATATTCCCACGCGGGATACTCACCCGACTGCGAATACACCGCGCCGAAGCGGCTTCCGGTTTCCTGTAAGGAGGCAATCAGCGCCGCCTTTTCCGCATTGACCGAGCTGCGCACGGAGAAGGTCAGCTCCACACCCTCCGCCTCGGTCTTGAGAATGCCCAAATTCAGCGAGGTCTGTACCAGCCCCTCGATGTCCTTACTCATCGCCTGCACGCCGTTGGGCAGAGCGTTCAAAAGCCCCAGCACCGCCGCGGAGCACTTCTCCGTCATGGGAAGCAGCTCGCTTTCGGCTTTTTCGCAGACAAACTCGACTGCCGTCTCTGTTACGGGAAGCGTCTTTTTCACCTCCGCCGCAGCCGCCGCAAACGCCTTTTCTGGCTGCTCCGCAAGCACCAGCGCCTCGCTTGCGCGGGGAATCGCGTTGTCCTTGCTGCCGCCGCCGATGGAAATCAGACGCACGGGCAGCCTTGCAAGGATCTCCGCAAGCACCTTGTTCGCGTTGGCTCTGCCCTTGTTGATCTCCACGCCGCTGTGTCCGCCGGTCAAACCGCGCACTGCCATGCGCCAAACCTGACCCTGTACCGCCTCGCGGTTGGTCGGGCGTTTCAGGCAGCTCGTCGCGCCGCCCGCGCAGCTCACGGTCAAAATGCCCTCGTCCTCCGAGTCGCAGTTGAGCAGCACGCGCCCCTGCAGCACGGACATGTCCATCGCGTCCGCGCCGAGCATACCGATCTCCTCATCGACGGTAAACACCGCCTCAAGCGGCGGATGCTTCAGCGTGTCGGATGCCAAAACCGCCAACGCATACGCAACCGCAATGCCGTCGTCTCCGCCGAGGGTCGTCCCCTTCGCGAAAATATACTTCCCGTCGTGCTGCAAACGCAAACCGTCCCTAGAGAAGTCAATGTCGCAGTCTGCGTCCTTTTCGCAAACCATATCTAAATGCCCCTGCAAAATGACGGTCGGATGCTCCTCATAGCCCTTCGACGCGGGCTTATAGATCACCACATTGTTCCATTCGTCCTGCACATAGCGCAGCCCGTGTTCCTGCGCAAAACGGACGCAGTAATCCGAAATCCGCTTCGTGTCCCGCGAACCGTGCGGAATCGCGCAAAGCTCCTCAAAATAATGCAGCGCCTCCTGCGGGCGCAAGCCTTCCAAAACGCTCATCAAATCGCCTCCGTAAAATGATTACCGCTATCATACCACATTTTCCCCCCAACGACAACTTTTTTCCCGCCGATTTTTACATTTTCCCCATTCCCATCCCTGTAGGGCGGGGACATGTCCTAATCCGGTGCAGGAACCACCACCCCCGCACAAACCCTCCTCCCATGTCATTGCGAGGAGCGCAGCGACGTGGCAATCTCGTGCACACGCCTCCATAAACCAACGCACCCTGTAGGGCAGGGGCATGTCCTAATCCGGTGCAGGAACCGCCAATCCCGCACAAGCTCCCCTCCCATGTCATTGCGAGGAGCGCAGCGACGTGGCAATCTCATGCAGGAACCGCCAACTGCGTTCAAACCTGTTCATCCCTACCGTCTGCCGCTTACGCGGACGGCACGCCCGGTGGTCGTGCCCTACAACCGTGGAACGCACCTTCGCCGTAGGGCGCGACGACCCCGGCGCGCCGGTGCAGGAACCACCACCCCCGCACAAACTCCCCTCCCATGTCATTGCGAGGAGCGCAGCGACGTGGCAATCTCGTGCAGGAACCGCCAACTGCGTACAAACCTGTTCATCCCTACCGTCTACCGCTTACGCGGACGGCACGCCCGGTGGTCGTGCCCTACGATCGTGGAACGCACCTTCGCCGTAGGGCGCGACGACCCCGGCGCGCCGGTGCAGGAACCACCACCCCCGCACAAACTCCCCTCCCATGTCATTGCGAGGAGCGCAGCGACGTGGCAATCTCATGCACACGCCTCCATAAACCAACGCACCCTGTAGGGCAGGGGCATGTCCTAATCCGGTGCAGGAACCGCCAACCACAAGCGAATCTATTCGTCTCTACTGTCCCGTCTACCGCAGGGTCGCCGCTCCATTCTTCCCATTCCCCCTTTGAAGTGTACCCCATCTCCATCCGAATTGCCCCGAACCATGCCGAAAGAAAATCCCGAAAAATCATTTTTCCCACTTGACAACCGCACGCTCCTGTGCTATTCTCCCGAATTTGACAGCAAACAGAAGCAGGAAGGCCCGCAAACCATTGGGACACAA
>JBJDYD010000199.1:0-21106 GCA_051867015.1 Faecousia sp.
GTCGTGCCCTACGGGCTGCCTACAGTTTTAAGCGTTACAGGCTACTACGAGATATATTGCAGCCAACGCTGTAGGGGCGGATAGTATCCGCCGGTGTGCAGGAAGCGCCGAGTGCGTACAAACCTGTTTCCCCGTACCGTCTGCCGTTTCGCGGTCGGCGGGGACAGGCTTCCTGCCTACGGAGCGGATGGTATAATGAAGGGAAATAAAAACCATCGGGCGGCTGAGGTGCCGCCCGATGGTTTTGTTGAAATCAATGCGTCAGGAAGAGCATGAGGAGGAACAGGAGGGTAATGACCCATGTGCCTGATTTGACCTCCTTTATTTTGCCGGTAAAGGTCTTAATGATGACATAGGAGATCAGACCGAAGGCGATGCCGAAGGAGATGTTGTAGGAGAAGGGCATCATTGCCATGGTCAGGAAGGAGGGGAGCGCGACTGCCGGGTCGTGCCAATCCAGCTCCTTGACACATGCGATCATCAGAACACCGACGTAGATCAATGCGGCAGCGGTCGCGCAGGAGGGAATCAGCGCGGCGACCGGCGCAAGGAACATGGCGATAAAGAAGAACACAGCAGTCGAGACGGCGGCGAGTCCAGTGCGTCCGCCCTCGGCGACACCGGCAGCGGATTCAACGAAGGTGGTGACGGTGGAGGTGCCGCAGATGGCGCCGGTGGTGGTGGCAAGCGCGTCGCAGAGCATTGCCTTATCCATGTTGGGAACCTCGCCCTTTTCGGTCAGCATATTGCCGCGGGCGCAGGCGCCGTAGAGCGTGCCCAATGTGTCAAACATATCGACCATGCAGAAGGCCAGCGCGGTGGTGGCGAACATCAAAATGAAATTGCCCGTGCCGTGCGCGGCAATATAGGGGGCGAAGTGAAAGCCCTCCGTAAAGACCTTGCCGAAAGCTTGACCAAAGAAATCCTTGAACGGACCGATAAAATCAACCTGCAGACTTGCCTGCACGCCTGCGGCAAAGCCTTCGACGCTCACAAAGCCGAGAATGTAATACAGTGCAGCACCGCCGAGAATGCCCCAGAGGACAGCGCCACGGACATTTTTCTTTGAAAGAATGGCAATGACGCAGAGGGCAATGACGGCAACCAGCATCGGCATGATCGAAGCCCACGAATTTGCGCCGCTGATCAGATTGAAGGAGGCGAGGGTAACGCCTGTACTGCTGCTCGGGACAATGATCTTGGCGTTTTGCAGACCGATGAACGCGATAAACAAGCCGATACCGGCGGGGATCGCTTTTCTGACTGCGTCGGGAATTGCGGTGAAGATTTTCTTGCGCAGACCGGTGACGGTGAGCAAAATGAAGATGATGCCGTCTGCAAGGACGAGCACAAGCGCGTTGGCGTAGCTCAGACCAAAGGTGAGACAGACGGTATAGACAAAGAATGCGTTTAAGCCCATGCCGGACGCCTGCGCCAGCGGAAGGTTTGCAAGCAAGCCGATGAGCAGGGAACCGACGACTGCGGAGATCGCCGTGGCGATGTAGATTGCGCCGTAGCTGACACCGAGCAGGTTTTCTCCGGTGCCGTACGGATCGGCGAACATTCCGGCGTTGACCATCAGAATATACGCCATTGCCATGAAGGTTGTCAGACCGGCAAGAATCTCGGTTCTGACCGTCGTTTGATGCTTTTTCAGACCAAACAGCTTTTCCATAGAACTACCTCCGTGTTTCATTTTTTTCGCCGTTCTTGCGGCGTGTCTGCCGAAGCAAATCCATAGCATCGGAACGGCTTCAACAGTAATATCATAACAGAAAAAACGTGGTCTTGCAATACATGACCTCTCAGTATGTTTCCAAGAAATACGAAGAAAATTTGTTTATTATGAACAAAATGTGAAAAAATAAAATGCAAATATTTACAAAAAATCCTAAAATACTCGGTCTTTTGTAAATAAGGCGTCGCTCCTTTGCGCAAACTATCGAAAAGCGCAAAGGAGCGACGTATATGCTGAGCCTGAACGGATCAACGTATAAAATCGAAGTGGAAGAGGCCGAAACCCCGGTGCTGATTGCATTCTATTCCGAACGGTATGCGACGTGCAGGGCGCTCTCCGCTGTTTTAGAGAGGCTTGCGCCGGAGTATAGCGACTGCTGCAAGTTTTGCAAGGTGGATGTGGATGCACAGGAGGGACTGACACAGCAATTCGACATTCTGCATATCCCCACGCTGGTCTATCTGCAAGACGGTGAGATCGTGCAGCGCATCAGCGGGCTTCGCAGCGGAGAGGAGATTTTAGAGATCTTAAATCTCAATTAGCTCGTATTCGTCCGTGCCGAGACCGATCTTCTTGCCGTGGGAAATCTGATAGCGCCAATCCGTCTCTGTGTGCAGATCGGTGAATAGGTCGTTGCTGTTGCCCCTGAATGCAACCTCTGCGTTGCGCTGCATCTTGTTGCAGGCATCCACGCAGGCTTGATCAAGGGCGACCGGGTCAAAGGAGGCAAACATACCGACATCCGGAATGATCGGCACATCGTTTACGCCGTAGCAGTCGCACACCGGCGAGACATCCATGACAAGGCTGATATGGAAGGACGGGCGGTTTTGCAGGATCGCTTTGGTATATTCCGCCATTTTGCAGTTGAGTATGATGTTGCTCTCGTCGTTGGCGGGCTGAATGGCGTCCACGGGGCACGCGCCGATGCAGCGGCCGCAGCCGAGACACTTGTCCCAGTCAATACGCATTTTGCGGTTTTCAAGAACCGGTGCGTCATGGGCGCAGGCTTTCCGGCAGGAGCCGCAGCCAATGCAGGTCTTTTCATCCACGAAGGGCTTGCCGGATGAGTGCATCTCCATCTTGCCCGCGCGGGAGCCGCCGCCCATGCCGATATTTTTGATGGTGCCGCCGAAGCCCGTTGCCTCATGCCCCTTGAAGTGGGTCAGAGAGATGACCACATCCGCATCCATCAGCGCTCTGCCGATCTTAGCGGATTTGACATATTCGCCGTCAACGGGGACTTCCATATCATCCGTGCCCTTCAAGCCGTCCGCGATCAGGAGATGACAGCCGAGGTTATAGGGGTTGAAGCCGTTCTGATAGGCGGACTCCAAGTGGTCGAGGGCGTTCTTTCTGCCGCCGACATAGAGCGTGTTGCAATCCGTCAGGAAGGGCTTACCGCCGAGCTGCTTGACCAGATCGACCACGGTGCGGGCGTAGTTCGGGCGGAGATATGCCAAATTGCCCGGCTCACCGAAGTGCAGCTTGATTGCGACATACTTGTTTTCCAGCGGAAGCTTGTCCAGCCCCGCAGTCAGAAGCAGGCGCGAGAGCTTTTGCTGTAGGTTTTCACGCAGGGTGGTATGGAAATTTGTAAAATAGACCTTTGAGCGTTCCATAATATTACCTCCGAATTGAATCTTCTCTCATTATACGCGCCTTTTGCGCAAATTGCAACAAAAAACGAAACTGCCGCAGACGGAAATCCGACTGCGGCAGTTGTTGGAGGCTTACTGCTTTTCTTTCCCTGCGAGGAAACGATAAACAAGTGCGGCAAGCACACCGCCGACCAGCGGTGCAACGATGAATACCCACACATTGCACAGCGCTTCACCGCCCTTAATGAGCGCGGGACCAAAGCTGCGGGCAGGGTTGACCGAGGTCCCGGTCAGACCGATGCCGAGAATGTGGACGAGCGTTAGGCTAAGACCGATGACGATGCCGGCAACAGCGCCGTTTTGAATCTTCGAGGTCACGCCGAGAATGGCAAGAACAAACACGAAGGTCAGAATGACTTCAATGATCAGAGACTTCAGCACGTCCGCCTCAAACAGCCCGTTGGTACCGAAGCCGCCCTCTGTGCCGAAAATGTAGGCGAGAATGCCTGCGCCTGCAATCGCCCCTGCAAACTGTGCGACGACATAGCCTATAAAATCTTTGACATTCATTTTGCCTGAGACGAGCATTGCGATAGAGACTGCGGGATTGATATGGCAGCCGGAAATGTTGCCGATGCTGTAAGCCATGGCAACAATGACAAGACCGAACGCCAACGCCGTGGTGAGATACGCCGCGATACCGCCTTCAGGCGTACCGCAGCCGGTGACGATTGCCGCGCCGCAGGCAAAGACAACCAGCACCAAGGTGCCGATGAACTCGGCAATGTACTTTTTTACAGATGTCATGAGAATCCTCCTTTTCATTTTCTGAGTTGCCTCAATACCATTATAGCAGAGATATCGGAAAAAACATAGGGGCTTAGCCCCCTTTTTTTATGGCGGAAAACATTGTGTCTACATAATCGTCAAGCTGCTTTTCGATGTCGGGAATGCTTTTCACAGCGGCAAGATCGTTCGCCGTTTGCAGCATACAAAAGCGCGGCGGGAGCATGGCGGTCTTGTTCAGGCACATTGTGCCCAATAGCTGCTTTGCTACAAGGTCGCCGCCGGAGTAGCCGGAGACGACGATGCCAAAGAGGTATTTGTCGTACAGGTCGCTTTGCAGGAGCAGGCTTGTCAGGCGGTTAAACAGCGCGGTGATGTTCGCGCCGACCGCGTCGTTGTAGTTCGGGCAGAGAAAGAGCATCGCGCTGCAATCGCGAATGGCGGGCAGGACGGTCTCGGAGATCGCGCCGCCGTAAAAGCAGGTGTTGTTTTGCGCAAAGTGCAGGCAGGCATTGTAGGAGCAGCCGCGGCAGTCGTAAATCGTACCGTTTTGTAAAGGGATCTCCCGAATGTCACAGAAAGGCTCCAAACGTGTGCGCAGCTGTTCCCAAAGCCAAAGCGTGCCGGAACGTCCGCGCTCCGAGGCGTGCAGAACGAGAAGACGCGGACGCTTGTATTTGGGCGCGCTGAAGCTCTCCAAGCGCTGCACCAGCTCCCGCGCGCGGGAAAAATAGGTTTCCCGCAGACCGCTCCCTCGCTGCGCGGCGAGGATATGCTGATTGTAAAGCGAACCGGTGCCCTCAACAAGCGGCTTGCCGAAAAAGGCGCAGCCCGCCATATTGGCAGCGAGCGCCGCTTCCTGCGCAAGCTGCTTTGTATAAAGCTCGCTCTCACCGTCAATGAGCAGCGCGCCGACACTTCCCTCCATACAGGAGGAATCCCTTCGCAGGCGCCGCAGCAGACGGAGCGTCTGTTCGTCCATGCCGCAGGCATCCGTCGCCAAGGCAAACAGCACGCGCTTTCCTTGCAGCGGTGCGTCCAAGCCGAGAAAGCGGTGCTCCACGCCGCGCAGGGCAAACGCCAGCGCATCGGAAAGCCTTTCCTGCTGCTTCGGCATCAGAATGTCAATCATAGCAAAAATCCTCTAACGAATGTTGAACTGCCTCGAGCCTTGCATACAGCGCGGGATGCAGCGGCTCGCGAAGCACGGAAAGTCCCTGCGCCGTCATGCGGCTTTGGCAGCCGAAATACGCGCCGCCCATCGGCACGGCACCGTAATGCGTTTGTCCGCGCACAAGGCGCAGGATACTCACGGCGGCGGAGGAGAGCGCAGGCGCGATATAGGGCTTAAAGCCCAGCTCCCGCACGCGGAGATTGGCGGTGACGGTCGCCTTGGTCAGCGTTTCGGAAAGCGCTTCGTCATAGACTGTCGGGTGATTGGCGACGATCAGGTCGTTCCCGTGGGGTCCGAAGACGCGCCCCTCCGAAAAAGCAATGCCCATTTGCGCCGCATAGTATTCCGCACGCGCCGCCATCACGCCTAAGCCGAAGCCCTGAATCTGCTCCGGCAGCAGTCCCTTTGCGTCAAAGCGACCTGTCTCGTCACGGTTGCTTTGCAGGAACACGACCCGCGCAAGCTGATCGACGGGGTCGGAGATTTGGCAGAAAAGCCCGCGAAAACCGGTGTCTCTCGCGGCTTTGGCATACGCCGAGAGCATATCGCGGTTGCGTTCAAACTGTGCCATGCGCACATCCCTGACCTCCGCGCCGACCGCAGGAACGCCGCGCGAGGCGGTGAACAGGAAAAGGTCGCAGTCAAACAGTGCCTCCTGCGGGCAGATCGTCACGCGGGGCAGAGGGCTGTCGTCGAGGCTTAAGACCTGATTCAGCTCCGCTTCGTAGCGGCGGCACTGCGCCTCGTTGGGATCGAAAATGCGTATTTCCGCAAGCTCACACCCCAACAGCTTCAGCGCGGTCAGCAGCGTTCCGCCCACATCGCCCAAGCCGACCAGCGTTACGCGCAGACCGGCTTGCTTTTTCGGAGACGCAAGGAAGGGAAAGGCGTTTGCGAAGGCGGTGTTTAAGACCGTAGCCCCATGTTCTCTGACAAAGGCTTGCAGCTCCTCGGGCGCTTCACAGGGGCGCGGCGGGAGCAGAACGGAGCAGCCCTCCGGTTCGAACAATTCCTCAAGAGAGGAGACAGAAAACCACCCCCGGGAACGCAGAGGGTCGCGGTTCACCAAGAATACCAGCGGCGAAAACAAAGCCTCCGCCGGTTCGGCGTCTGCGGGAAAGCTGCCGCCCATGCCGCAAAGGCAGAACCGCTTCCATTTTTTAAGCTCCATGCACGGCGTCTCCTCTCATACGAATGCGGTCAAGCTGCAGAAGATCGTCCTCCAAATACGCCGACGCGGGGACGGAAAAGTCATAGGAAAGCTGTTTGCCTCGGTCAGGCAGGCGCGGGTAGGCGATTGCTTCGCCCAAGCGGCGCAGGGTCAGGGCGGTGCTGAAGGTGCGCTGGTGCGCCGTCTCCAGCGCGCGGAGAACGGATAATGCGTTTTCCAGCGCCGTGCGGCTCAATTCGCGGACGGCGCTGTCAGGCGTTCCGACAAAATGGCGCGGGTAGAAATAGGGGAGGATCAGGTTCGCGCTCGGGAGCATCCTCCCGTTTGTCGGGCGCTCGCTGACGGAGTCGCCGCCGATGAAGGGATAGAGCAGGCTCTCCGTGACCCAGTAATGCAGATTCGGGATAAAGTATTCGCAATCCACCTGACGGTGCTGCTCACGCATGAGATCCTGCCCTCTGCCGGATAGAATGCCGACGATGATGCGGCTGATCTCCAAGCCCTCCTGCTCAAAGAGGGGATTGAGCTTCCCAATGCGGTAGCCCTTGTGGAGCAGATCGTCTACAAGGATGACGCTGCGGCGGAACGCCTTGATGGTGCGCACCTGATTTTCCAAAGAGCTGTAGCCGGGGTATTCCACAACGGAAAAGCTTCCGCCGTTCGGCGCAAAGCTCTTGTCCACATGGAGCGTCTTTGTCACGGTGTTCGGCACGATCTCGTCGGAGAGAATCTTGCCGTAGGGGACGCACATTAGCTTACCCAAGTGTTTTCCCTCTAAACCGAGGACATTGTTGTGCTGCTGCACCTTGAACATCAGAGACTGATTGAGCAGCTCCGCGTCGAAGCACAGGAGCAGCTTACCGGGATAAAGCCCGCAGAGGGCATGCCGCAGCCTCGGACGGGAGGAGCGGATCGATTCGGTGACCTCGGGCGCGTTGTGGTGCGGGTCTTTGATGCACAGCAGGACGTCCTGTATGAGCACCATCGGCGCGCGCATATCCACATAGTAAAGACCCTGTGCGCCCTCGACGGGAATAAAGCCAAGCTGCGTCAAGGCATCCAGCAGCTCGGAAGCGTCCGCGGCGCAGCGGCAAAGCGCGTAGGTATGGTCGCTGCTCAAGCTGCGCACCAAAAGCTCGTTGAGAAGCTCCCGCGTTTGCTCGCCCGCCGCATGGACACCGTCAATCATTAAAAGCTTGCCTGAGGTGCAGCGGCGCACCGAGGAGCAGGCCTCCACATCGTGCAGCTCCGCGTATAAGTCGGCAATGCTGGTCGTATGCCCGTAAGCCCACGCAATCGGGCGTTTCTCGCCCCGCAGATACAGCGCGGCTGCGCTCGGCTTCGGCGTGCGGTGCAGAAATTCAAACAGCTCCGGCGGCGCGTCATGGACATTGGGGGTGCCGAAGGTGTAGTCCTGCGGCGTTAAGACGCGCTTGAGCATGGGGGTGCGCAAATACAAACCGTATTCGTAAATATATGCCTGCACGATCGGATCGACCAGCGCGGAGACGTCCAAATTCTTGTCGATGAATTCTCTGATCTGGCTTGAGCTGATCCCCTCTAACTGCTCGGACAGGGAGAATTCAATGACCTTGCCTTGCAGGAGGGAGGAAACGGGCGGTAAGCCCTCCTCCTCGGCAGCGGGACGGAGAATAATGATATGATCGAACTCCGCTGCGGAGCCTGCCTTCGCTGCACTGTAGGCGGAGGCGTTGCGGATCACGTCGCTGCCGGCGACCAAATACAGCGCACGACCGGAGAAACAGCCGCGCAGCGCGGCAAGATCCTGCGGCATCGCAATGTTGACAGGCAGGTTGTCAGGGAACAGATAGGTGTCCCACTGATCCGCGACGGAGATATGCGCAATCTTGCGCCGCAGGAGCTTGGGCAGGGTGCGCTTGCTCCAGGAGAACTCATCCACCGCAAGGTAGACCTCAAAGCCGCGCGCTCTGATCTCGCGGACGATCTGCTTATGCCCTGCGGAGAAGGGGTCGAAGGTGCCGGGGAAAAAGGCGACCGGCTTCGGCGCAGGAAAACGGAAGCTGCCGTTTTCAACCTCATAGCGCACCATGAAACGATAGAGATGGTTGAGCATGGCGGCGCGGTTGAAAAAGGTCAGCTGCCCGCGAGACGGCTCGGATAACAGCGCCAGCAGCTTTTTGCTCACCTTTTGGAAGCAGTGGCTGCGCAGGGCAACGGGCAGCGTCTCGTCTGCGATAATGTCGTGGCAGAGGACGCTCAAGGCGGACTGATGAATGGCAGAGTGATAATGCGCTACGCCGGTCAAGAGCAGCCCGAGGCAGCGGTCTACGATTGCCTCACTTCCTGCGGGAAGCGCGGCAATCAGACTGCCGAGGCTCCGCAGCACGGGCGCGGCGGAACGCACGGTACCCGAACGAAGCACGCCCTCCAAAAAATCGACCGCTTCAATGATCTCCTTTTCGGGGAGGGTACACAGCAGCTTCCCAAGATAGAGCGGGATAAAGCGGGCGATCTGCTCCTGCCCGTTTTCCAGCTCGCGCATCAGATCGACCGCGATCTCATTGCGCTGATCGACACTCAGCAGCGGCGCGACCTTGAGCAGCGCTTCTCCCGCGTGCTCACGCACGGGCAGATGCTCGCTGACGGACAGAAGGTTTGACAGGTGCATTGCCGTGTGGAAGGCATTCTCGGGGTGCTGCGCAACATCGTCGCATAAAAGGTCAATCTGCGCGTTTTTCACCGTCCAATGCACGGCGTTTTTGAGGTTGCTGAGATAAATCAGACCGATATCGGCGGGTAAGGTGGGCGCGGCACCGAATAGCTTTTGCCGCAGATAGGCGACGACCGTCGTTTCTTCGGCGAAGGGCTTGGCGAGCGCTTGTAAAAATGCCTCGCTTGCGCAGGGACGCAGATGCTCGATGCAGCGCAGCGCCACGAGCTGCCAGCGCGGTGTGCCGCTTTGCAGCATGGTCAGAAGCTGCGGTTCCGCTTTTTCAAAGAGCTTGGGACTGACTGCGCTGCACGGCACATGGCACAGCGCGTCAAAAAGCACAAAGCAGTCCGTCTCCGGGAGCCCCTCAAGATGCGCGAACAGCGGCTCTGCAAGCGTTGGGGCAAGCTGCGCCTCGCAGGAGGCGAAGAGTGTTTCGCAGATGGCTTTTAAGGAATTGGAAATGCGAAATGCATGCTTCTGCGCGATCTTATGGTCGGGATGCAGACACATTTCAATGTAACTGTCCCAAAGTGAGACGGACTCATCCAACAGGGCGAGCATGGTCGGCGCCATTGCCTCCTTCGGCGCGGCGGCGGGCAGCTCCTTGCGGTATTTCGGACCGCTGTTGGCAAGCACTTCGCCCATGATGTTCCCCGCAATGCGGCGCACATCGCCTTCGGGATACATCAAAAGCTCATAGAGAAAGGCGAGAAGCTTCTGCTTGCTTGCGCGGGTCATATAGGTGTTATATTCGTCAAACAGCCGCAGATAGGTACGGATGCGATGGGTGTTTTTTTCACCTCGCGCCTGCTCCAAAAGAAGATCGAAGGAGGCGTCGGTGCTGATGGTGTGCATCAGACGGATGTTGTTGTCAAAAGTAAGGTCGCGCAAAGCGTCCAGCGCCTCTTCCGCAGAGAGCAGCGCCACATCCCGCGCGGCGCGCTGCTCCGGCGCGTCACAGGAAAGCTCCGTGCCGACGCCGCGGCTGTGCAAAAACTGCTCAAAATCACGAAGCTTGCTGTAAACAAGACGGTAGCGCTTCTGCTTCGCCGGCGTGACGTCGGAGAGCTTTGACATGATCATCTCATAGGCGTCCGACAGCGGATAGATTCGCACAGTCTCTCGTCCGTTTTCTCTCGTGCCGCGCACGCGGAAATCGGCGTAGATCAGCAAAAGCGACTCAATCGGGAGATTCTCAAATTCTAAGTCCCATGTTGAATGGTTGGCGGAGATGTGGGCAATATGCTCCATGTCGCGCTCGGTCAACCATTGCCATGTATAGTAATAGTGCAGATAGGGAATGCGCTTCGCATCCTCGCCCCGACAGGCAAACTTGCCGATGTCGTGGCAGAGCGCGGCGGCGGCGACAAGCGGTACATCGGCAGGTAAGCCTGCCAGCTTTGCCAGCAGTGCCGTATGAACCGCGACGTTGCGCACGCCGATGGTGTGCGAGGCGGGGTCAAAGGGCATGATCTCCCGCGCAAGCCGCAGCGTCAGCAGATACCGCGAGGCGGTAAGCTCCGTCAGAAAGCGTGCGTATTCCTCCGCTACACGGCTGTCCCTGCACAGCGCCTCGTCAAAGGGAAGCAGGTCAGTCAAAGGGTCAAAGGGTGCTTCCTCGCAGGCGAGCGCGGCATCCAGCGCGGGAAGGAGCAAATTTACGCCCTGCTGTATTTCGTCGGGCAGCGCCTGATGGTTGGGATCGGCAAACAACCCGTGGCAAAGCTCCGCATAGGCACACGCCAGCCAGCCCTCCTGCGGTGGGGGAGAGAGCTTGTCCAACATGGGAAGAAGTGCGTTCAACACCGACCGGCAGAGCGTGCCCCGTTCATATTCCATTGCGCCGAGCAGCGAGACAAGCGTCTCTGACGGCGCAATTTTTATAAGCCTTTCCCGCGATAGCTGCATTTTCGTCGCTCCTTTGTAAAGAATTGTGCGTTATCCTTTATTATATCGGATAACGCACTTAAAAACAATATTCCAATGAAAGGTTTTCTAAAAAATGAGCTTATCACGAATTATCTTCGCACCACTGTGCCGGGCAGGGGGCGGAAGCTGGAGAGGACTTCGATTTCTACGCCGTAGCGCTTTGCCAGCTCTACGCAGCGGTCGTGGAGAACCCTTGCGCCGCTGCGGGCGAGGGTGAGCATTTCGTCATAGCTGATTGTATCGTATTTTATTGCGTCGGGGTATCTGCGCGGGTCCTTGTCATAGACGCCGTCTACATCGGTATAGATGCGGCAGCGGTCGGCATGCAGGAAAGCCGCCAAGGCGACTGCAGTGGTGTCGGAGCCGCCGCGTCCGAGTGTTGTGATGTCGCCCGCGTCGTCGATGCCCTGAAAGCCTGCGACCAAGACGATGTTGTTTGCGCGCAGCTCCCGTTCAATGCGTCCGCCCTCCAAACGCAAAACACGCGCGCCTCCGTGGAGATTTTCGGTGACCAGACCTGCCTGCCATCCGCACAGGCTGACGGCGGGTACGCCCAAACGCCGCAGAGCAAGGGCGCACAGGCTGACGGAGCAGGTCTCGCCCGTGGAGAGCAAGGCGTCCAGCTCGCGTCCGCTGCAATCGGGGTCGATCTCCCGCGCCTTGGCGAGCAGTGCGTCTGTCGTGCCGCCCTGCGCTGACAGAACGCCGATGACCTCATGCCCCGCGCGGTGTTCGGCGGCAAGCTTTCGTGCGGCGGCATAGAGCTTTGCGGCGTCCGCGACCGAGCTGCCGCCGAATTTCAGCACATAGCGTGCCATAGCAATGCCCCCCTTCGCTATAGTCTATGCGCCTTGCGCCGATTCGACACAATTATTCGTTTACTTTTGCCGTAATTTGTGGTAAACTATAGCCGAATATTGTGGAACAGGCAGCGGAGGAAACAGCCCACTGTGTCTCGGCAACCGTGCGGCCAACGAAAGGGTCAGAAATGCCACTGAAGGATTCTTCGGGAAGGCGACCGGAGTAGGAATGTTTGAAAATGGGTCAAGTCGGTATATTCCCGCCTGTTCTCAGCGGTTTTCTGAGGCGAAACGGCTGCGCGCAGAATAGGGAAACTCTGCGCCTACTGCGGGACGCCTCGGCGTTCCGTTTTTCTTTTGGCGGAGGTGTAGGTATGACGGGGTTTTCCAAGCTTCACCCCTTTGTGGAAGCTGCCTTTTTTCTGCTTGTGCTGGCGTTTTCCATGTTTGTCTCGCACCCGTGGGTGCAGCTGCTCGGGCTGGCGCTTGCGGCGGCAATGGCGCTATTTTGCGTCGGCGGTAAAAAGTTTTTGCGGCAGCTGCTGCTGATTGTGCCGCTGATGCTCTTTACGGCGATATTGAACCCGCTCATCACCCATCAGGGGGTGACGATCCTGTTCTACTTTCCCTCGGGCAACGCCTGCACGCTCGAATCTGTCCTCTATGGCGTGTTTGCGGCGGTGCGGCTGGCAACGGTGCTGTTTTGGTTTGTCGGGTGGAATGCCGTCATTACCTCAGATAAATTCGTCTTTTTGTTCGGGCGCGTGATCCCTGCGCTGTCCCTGACAATCTCGATGGGACTGCGGCTGATTCCGAGACTGCTCCGCAGAATTCGAGAGGTGTCTGAAGCGCAGAAATGCCTTTGCCCCGACAGCAAGGGCTTGCGCCACGCGGGGCGCGTGATCTCCATTGTGATCACTTGGTCGCTGGAAAATGCGCTTGATACTGCGGACTCAATGAAAAGCCGCGGCTACGGACTGCCGAAACGCAGTGCATTTTCCCTTTACCGTTTTACGGGAAGAGACGGCGTGGCGTTGGCGTATTTGCTCCTTTTGGGTGCTGCGGTGCTGTTGGCTGCGCTGACGGGCAAGCTTTCGTGGCAGTTTTATCCTATGATGCAGGGGAGCGGGGGCATTTGGACGATCCTACCTGCGGCGGCATTTGCGCTTTTGGCGGCATTCCCCGTAATGTATGAAGCAAAGGAGGCGGTACAATGGCGGATATCTCAGTCAAGAATCTGAGCTTTACCTATCCGGAGCAGACGATCTGCGCGCTGTCACATATTGACTTTCGCGTTGCGGAGGGGGAATTCCTGACCGTGATCGGCGCGTCGGGCAGCGGAAAATCGACGCTTTTGCGCGCGTTAAAGCCCGCCCTCACGCCGCACGGTATACTGACGGGGGAAATCGACTTCTTCGGGCAGCCGCTCTCTCAACTCGACCAGCGGCAGCAGGCGTCGGAGATCGGCTTTGTGCTGCAAAATCCGGACAATCAGATCGTCACGGACAAGGTTTGGCACGAGATGGCGTTTGGATTAGAGAGCCTCGGCATGCAAACACCCGTCATCCGCAGAAGGGTGGCAGAGATGGCGGCGTTCTTCGGCATCGAGGATTGGTTTTATAAAAATGTCTCCGAGCTTTCGGGCGGGCAGAAGCAGCTTTTGAATTTAGCGTCGGTTATGGCGATGCAGCCGCGCGTGCTGCTTTTAGACGAGCCAACGGCGCAGCTTGACCCGATTGCCGCCTCGGAGTTTTTGAACGCGGTCGGGCGCATCCGCCGCGAGCTGGGCACGACGGTAATCTTGAGCGAACACCGCTTGGAGGAGGCGCTGCCGCTGTCCGACCGTGTGCTCGTTTTGGACGGCGGGCGTGTGATTGCGGAGGGGACGCCGGCAGAGGCGGCGGAAAAGCTGCTTGCCATGCGCCACC
This sequence comes from Faecousia sp., assembly GCA_051867015.1. Lineage (GTDB taxonomy): Bacteria > Bacillota > Clostridia > Oscillospirales > Oscillospiraceae > JAZOXB01. The sequence goes on from JBJDYD010000199.1 coordinate 13,823, forward strand.
CGCTGTATGCCTCCATGCCGACGCCGCTGCGCCTGTGCGGCAAGCTGACGGTCAGTCAAGCGCGGCGCTGGCTCAACGAATATGCCGAAACGCACCCCCTAACGCCTGTTCCGCCGCGTGAGCTGCGGGCAGGCGAAGGCGTTGCGCTGGAGCTGCAAAGCGTCCGCTTCCGTTATGAAAAAAACGGCGCGGAGGTGCTGCGCGATCTCTCCTGCCAATTCCTCCGAGGGCAGTTTACCGCCCTGCTCGGCGGCAATGGCAGCGGAAAAACGACCACGCTCTCCCTCCTTGCGGGGCTGCACCGCCCGCAGCAGGGCAAGGTGCGCAAAGACGGAAAATTACGCATTGCTCTCTTGCCCCAAGACCCGCAGACGCTCTTTGTTCGGGCGACGGTGCGCGGGGAGTTGGAGGAGCTGCTGCGCGGAACGGACAAGGCGCAGCGAGAGGCAAAGGTCGTGGAAATGGCAAAGCTATGCAAGCTGGAAAGCTTACTTGACCGCCATCCCTATGACCTCTCCGGCGGTGAGCAGCAGCGCTGCGCTTTGGCAAAAATCCTTTTGGCTTCGCCGGACATTCTCCTGCTGGACGAGCCGACCAAGGGCATGGACGCGCAATTCAAGCGCGAATTTGCCGCGATTTTGCGCCGCCTGCTGAACGGCGGCAGAACGGTCATTATGGTCAGCCATGATGTTGAATTCTGCGCGGAGTATGCCGACCGCTGCCTTTTGATGTTTGACGGCGCGATTGCCGCAGAGGGGACGCCGACTGCGTTTTTCTCCGGCAACAGCTTCTATACCACGGCTGCCAACCGTATTGCGAGAAAGCTCCTGCCCGACGCCGTGACCTTCTCTGAATTGGCGAATGCCTGCGGCATCGAGGTGTCGGATTTTACGGCGGATGATGACGAACGGGAGACTGCGCCCGCCGCACAGTCCGCTCCGCTTACGGTAAAACCGCTGCCATGGTGGCGGCTGACGCTTGCAACACTCTCCCTTGTGCTTGCCGTGCTGCTGTTTTTGCAGACCGTTACGCCGCTGAAATTTACCTTTTTCCGACCGCTTCCGCAGGGGACGCAGTATGTGCTTTTGGCGCTCTCCCTTGTTATGCTGATGCTCTGTGTGAGCAGACGGAGCGATCGGGCATCCCTGCCTGCGCAAAAGCAGCGCCTGACGCGTCGGACATGGCTGACCTTCGGAATCGCGCTGCTTGCCGTGCCTGCGACGATTTTGTGCGGCGTGTTTCTCTTGGACGGACGGCGCTATCTGTTTATCTCGCTGCTTGTCCTGCTCGAGATCATGCTGCCCTTTGTGCTGCTGTTTGAGCGGCGCGGGCCGACTGCGCGGGAGCTGGTGCTGCTTGCGGCGCTCTCCGCCCTTGCGGTCGCGGGACGCACGGCGTTTTATGCGCTGCCGAATTTCAAGCCCGTGCTGGCGCTTGTGATCGTCTCCGGCGTGGCGCTCGGCGGCGAGGGCGGCTTCTTGGTCGGCGCGCTTTCCATGCTTCTGTCCAACATCGTTTTCGGGCAGGGACCGTGGACGCCGTGGCAGATGTTCGCAATGGGGCTTGTGGGCTTTTTGGCGGGGGTCTTGTACCGGCGCGGCGTTCTGCGCAGGGGGCGGGTGTCGCTGTCGGTGTTCGGCGCGGTGATGGCAATCGCGGTCTACGGCGTCATTATGAATGTCTCCTCCGCCTTTACATGGTATACGGAGCTTTCATGGCGCAGCGTTTTGGCATACTGCGTCAGCGGCTTCCCGGTCGATGTCGTCCACGCGTCGGCAACGGTGATCTATCTTTGGATCTTCGGAGAGCCGATGCTCGAAAAGCTCGACCGCGTTAAGGTGAAGTACGGCATATTGGAATCGTAAAAAAAGCGCCCTCCGGGATTGGAGGGCAAAACGGTTGTGGGATCGGCGCGGATTACGCCGAACTATGAAGTGCGCTCGCATTGGATAAGCTGTGAGGATAGAATAACATATGCAACAGAAAAAGTTTGTCGAAAACGGTAAGCATCCGAAAAAGAATTCAAAAAAAGACTCGCGCCCCTCAAAATATAGCTGGATCGTCGCCTTGGTTGCCATTGCACTGTGGGGCGTCTATCTGCTCGTCAGCGGGACACCGTGGAAGGACGCGGAGCCGATTCCGGAAAGCCCCGATTTTTCCGTGGTCTTTCTCGACGTCGGGCAGGCGGACGCCGCACTCGTTCTCTGCGAGGGCGAGGCAATGCTGATTGACGGCGGCAATGTGGCGGACAGCGACATTATTTACACCGTTTTGGAAAAGCGGGAGATCACCCATTTGGACTATGTGGTTTGCACCCACGCGCACGAGGATCATGTCGGAGGACTGTCCGCCGCGCTGCACGCCTGCACGGTCGGGACGGTCTATTCTCCCGTGACGGAGTATGACTCCGAGTGTTTTCGAACCTTTGCCCGCACTGCGGCGGAGCAGGGTGCCGAGCTGACGGTTCCTGCGGTGGGTGACAGCTTCCGACTCGGCTCGGCGCGGGTGGATATCCTTGCCTGTGACTCCGAGGCGGCTGAGACAAATAACTCCTCCATCGTTCTGAAGGTCGTCTACGGGGAGACGAGCTTCCTTTTTACGGGAGATGCCGAATACGAGGTGGAGGAGACGCTGCTGGAGTCCGGAGCGGATCTCTCGGCAACCGTTCTCAAGGTCGGGCATCACGGAAGCGATACCTCAACCTCTTACCGATTCCTGAATGAAGTTATGCCGCAGTATGCCGTGATCTCCGTGGGCAAGAAGAACAGCTACGGACACCCGAGCGAAACGGTGCTTTCCCGCCTGCAAGACGCGGATGCAACCATCTTGCGCACGGATGAGCTGGGCGATATCGTGCTGACAAGTGACGGGAAAACGGTGCGGTAAACGGGCGCGTCAGGGATGCCGCGGTCTGTATGTTCTATTGTTAGGACAATAGAATGATTTCATCTTGACAAGACTGCGCTTTCTGTGTATAATGTGTAATATATTACACTTTGGACAGGGAGGAATGAGGATTGCGCGAAAAGGATATCGGCTATCTGATCAAGGGGATTGACGAAAAGCTCAAGGCAGGCGCGGATCGGGATCTGAAAAGTCATAATCTAACCATGATGCAGAGCGCCGTGCTATTGTTTCTGTGCCGGCGTGACGATGCGCAGGCGACACAGAAGGAGATTGAGACGCATTTGGGCGTCTCTCATCCTGCCGTGGTCGGCATTGTATCCCGTATGGAGCAGAAGGGACATCTGACCACATGGATGGATCCCAAAAACCGACGCAATAAGATCGTCCGCCTGACACCGCAGGCGCAGGCTTTGAGCGAGACGATGGATGCCATGCGCCGTCATTGGGAAGAGACGATGCTGCGGGACTTTTCTGAAGGAGAGGCAGAACAGCTCAAAGTCTTCCTTGTGAAAATCAATCAGAATCTCGAATAAATACAATGCCGACGGTTCGGCTTTGTATTTTCTCCAAAAGTGTAATATGTTACACAATGAAAGGAGCGAACGCAAATGATTCACACGCTTGCAAAGAGTCTGCGGCAGTACAAAAAGACCTCGCTCTTTACGGTCTTTTTCTCAGTCGTAGAAGTAATCTTTGAAATTCTGATCCCGCTGTGTATGTCAGACCTCATAGACTACGGCATTTACGACGGAAATATGGCGCAGGTTTGGAAATACGGGCTGGTGCTGATCTTATCCGCACTGCTGCAGCTTTTAACGGGCATCTTATCAGCGCGCAGTGCTGCAAGGGCATCTGCCGGCTTTGCCGCGAATTTGCGGCAGGATATGTATGACAACGTGCAGACCTTTTCCTTTTCCAACATCGACAAATTCTCTACGGCATCCATCGTGACCCGCCTGACGACGGATATCACGAATATACAGAACGCCTATCAGATGCTGATCCGATTGGCGATTCGCGGCCCCGTTATGATGCTCTTTGCCGTAATCGTGTCGTTCCGCATCGACAAGGATATCTCGTTGGTGTTCTTGGTGGTGATTCCGCTGCTGGCGGTTTTTTTGGTTTGGATCGTTCGCAGCGTCAATCCTATCTTTAAACAGGTGTTTCAGACCTATGACACGCTGAACAATGTGGTGCAGGAGAATGTCCGCGGCATTCGCGTGGTAAAGTCCTTCCGCCGCGAGGAGGGAGAGATCAAAAAGTTCGGCGCGATTTCGGAAAAAATCTACCGTGGATTTGCCAAGGGGGAACGCCTGCTGGCGTTTAACTCTCCGCTGATGCAGTTTTTCATGTACGCCTGCACAATCCTGATCTCGTGGCTGGGCGCGAAAGCCATTGTCGCGAGCGGCAACAATGCAGTTCTCGGTCTCACGACAGGCAATCTGACCGCCCTGCTGAACTACGCCACACAGATTCTTGTCAGCCTTATGATGCTCTCCATGGTCTTTGCCATGCTCACGATCGCGATGTCGTCTGCCGAACGCGTTGCCGAAGTGCTGAGAGAGCGAACGGATATCGCCAATCCCGAAAAGCCGGTCACACAGGTGGCAGATGGCAGTATCGACTTTGACGATGTCAGCTTTGCCTATGCCTCCAAGGCGGATAAGCAGGTGCTGTCCCATGTCGAGCTGCATTTCGCTGCAGGAGAGACAATCGGCATTTTGGGCGCAACCGGCTCGTCCAAAACCAGCTTGGTGCAGCTCATTCCGCGTCTGTATGATGTCAGCGAGGGCTGTGTGCGGGTCGGCGGTGTGGATGTGCGGCAGTACGATCTGGACACGCTGCGCGGCAGCGTTGCAATGGTGCTGCAAAAGAACGAACTGTTTTCCGGCACGGTGAAGGAGAATTTGCGCTGGGGCGACGCAGAGGCAAGCGATGAAGCGCTGCGGCAGGCGTGCAGGCTTGCCTGTGCGGATGCGTTCATCTGTGCGCTCCCGGACGGCTATGACAGCCATATCGAGCAGGGCGGCGCAAATCTTTCCGGCGGGCAGAAGCAGCGGCTTTGCATTGCGCGCGCCCTGTTGAAGAAACCGAAGGTGCTGATCCTTGATGATTCCACCAGCGCCGTGGATACCGCGACCGACGCCGCGATCCGGCGCTCCTTTGCCGAGTACATTCCGGAGACAACTAAGATCATCATCGCCCAGCGCGTCAGTTCTGTGCAGCACGCTGATCAGATCATTGTCATGGACGACGGCAAGGTTGCAGCCTTGGGAACGCACAACGAGCTGCTTACAGGCTGCGCCATTTACCGAGAGGTCTATGAATCGCAGCAGAAGGGAGGTCAAGAAGATGCGTAAAGAATCCGAACAGAAGCAGATGCCGAAGAAAAAGATGCAGCGCTTTGACTTTAAAACGATGGCAAAGATATTTTCCTATATGAAAGCGTATCGAGGAAGAATCATTCTCGTTGTGTTCTGTATCCTGCTCAGTGCGATTGCGAGCGCCGCGTCCTCTATGTTTCTGCAAACGCTGATTGACGACTATATCGTACCGATGCTTTCCATGGATTCACCTGTTTTTACGGGGCTGATCCGCGCGCTCATTACAATCGGTTGCGTTTATCTCGTCGGTATTGTCGCTACGCTGCTCTATAACCGCCTGATGGTGACCACCGCGCAGAGCACGCTGAAACAAATCCGCGATGAGATGTTTGAAAAGATGCAGTGGCTGCCAGTGCGCTATTTTGATACGCATACCCACGGCGAGATCATGAGCCTTTACACCAACGATACGGATACGCTCCGTCAGCTTATCGCGCAGTCCATGGCACAGCTGGTATCCTCGGTGTTTACCATTGTTGCGGTGTTCGTCTGTATGCTGTATATCAGTCTGCCGCTGACGTTGATTGCGGTAGCGGCAATGCTTCTGAATCTGAAGCTTGCGGGCGGGACGATGCGCAAGCTCGGTGTCAGTTTTATGCAGCAGCAGGCGGCGCTTGCCGAGCTGAATGGTTTTGTTGAGGAGATGGTCAACGGGCAAAAGGTCATTAAGGTGTTTTGCCACGAGGAGACGGCAAAGGAGCAGCTTCGAGAGAAAAACAGGGCTTGGCAGGCGGCTGCTTCCACCGCGAACGGAAGCGCCAATTCCATCATGCCACTGCTCTGCGGTCTGAACTATCTGCAATATGTGCTTGTAGCGGTGTTCGGCGCGTATATGGCGATCTATGGCGTTGCCAATGTCGGACTGACGGGTGTCAATATCCTGTCTTTGGGCATGATCGCCTCCTTCCTGACATTGACGAAGAATTTCGCCAACCCGATTTCGCAAATCTCGAATCAGATCAATTCGATTGTCACCGCGTTGGCGGGCGCATCCCGTATCTTTGCCTTTATGGAGGAAGTGCCTGAGACCGACGAGGGCTATGTTACGCTGGTTAACGCGAGAATTTCGGACAAGGGTGAGATCACGGAATGCGCGGAGCGAACGGGAAAGTGGGCGTGGAAGCACCCGCACGGGGATGGCAGCCTCACCTATACCCCGCTGGAGGGGGCGATTACCATGGACTGCGTGGACTTTGGCTATGTGCCGGAGAAGACGGTACTGCATGATATCACCCTGTATGCCAATCCCGGGCAGAAGATCGCCTTTGTCGGCGCGACAGGCGCGGGTAAGACCACGATCACAAATTTGATCAACCGCTTCTATGACATAGCCGACGGAAAGATCCGCTATGACGGCATTAACATCAACAAAATGAAAAAAGCCGACCTGCGCCGTTCCTTAGGCGTTGTTTTGCAGGATGTGAACCTTTTTACCGGCACGGTGATGGAGAATATTCGCTATGGCAATCCCGATGCCACGGACGAGGAATGCGTTGCGGCGGCGAAGCTTGCCAACGCCGACGGCTTTATCCGCATGCTGCCCGAGGGCTATCATACTTTGCTCAAAGGCGACGGCAGCGGCTTGTCACAGGGACAGCGGCAGCTCATATCCATTGCGCGCGCCGCCGTGTCCGATCCGCCGGTGATGATATTGGACGAGGCGACCTCCTCCATTGACACTCGCACGGAGGCACTGGTGCAGGAGGGCATGGATCGGCTGATGAAGGGCAGAACGGTCTTTGTCATCGCGCACCGCCTGTCCACGGTTCGCAACGCCGATGTGATCATGGTGCTGGATCACGGTTGTATCATCGAACGCGGCAGCCATGAAAAGCTGATTGCCGAAAAGGGTACCTATTATCGCTTCTACACCGGCGCTTTTGAACTGGAATAAGCTTATAAAAACGCAGCCGCCGCAGATTCCTGCGGCGGCTTCTGTAATGGTGCGCCCGGCGGGCGCATACTCTAACGGGTGAAAGTCCCGAAGCCGCCC
>JBJDYD010000200.1:0-4637 GCA_051867015.1 Faecousia sp.
CCACTTCTTCACTCGCTTGTCTATATGTACGAGTATTTTTATTGGTGATTAGTATTAAAAGTATTTTGCGGTTTTTTTGTGAAAAGAGTCAAGACACACTAAGCGTTTCGAACGCCGCTGACGAAGTAGTGTACTTTTCGCCAGCAATCTCTGTCGAGTAAGACAACCTTCGTTTGCAAAAATAAGGCAATTAAAAAAGACTGCTCTCCTTTTACAAAGAAAACAGTCTTGTTTTACGGTATGCAGTTGAAAAGTAGTTGCCATTTGAGTTGCAAGATGCTACAATATTCGCGGTGCTTTTGCGCCGGGGTGCTGCCACCAACGGCGGACGGTTGGCTTCCTCGCTTTTCGCGCTTTCCGAGAAAAGACGGGGAGGTGATGTGCATGTATGTTACTTATGCGGAACTGTTCAGTTTCGTCTTGGTACTTTGTGCCGTCATTTCTTTGGTCAAGAACCATAGAAATAAATAATCTTTCCAAATATAGAAAGATTACTCCGTCCAACTGCACTTCCAAAGCATGACGGAGTAATCTGACACGCGAGGGAGGCAACCGTTCGTCGGCAACACCTCTCTATACACACTATACCACGGGGAAAGCAGATTTGCAAGTGCTTTCCTCGTGTTTTTTATGAATGCCGCTGACGCAGCATTGCACTTTTCGCCAGCAGCAAAGTTCGTTTTTTCGATATTCTGTTACAGGCTTTAATCGACTTCCGTCTCCGGCATTTCCCAAGTGTGGATTTTGGAAAAGTTCAGTTCTCCGATTGGTTCGCCTACCTCAAGAGTCAAGCGTTTGGCAATCAGCGTGAAGGACACCGGTAGAGCCGAAGTTTCACCATCAGCCGTGAAGAGGATTTTATTTTCGTCAAAATCAAGTTCATATGTTCCGGTTGATAAGTTGTTGACATTTACATCAAGATTTTTGTCAGCACGATTAAACATATCGGTGCAATATTCTTCAGCGTTGGAAAAGCCATCCTTCGCCAGTATCTCGTCCATATATTCCCTTGAAATACCTTTTCTCTCTGCGTCAAGATAAATGGACTCACTCATAGGCTCAACTGCTGCCATCAAATACGTATGGACTGCCGTTTCAAAGTCCTCCTCGTCAATGCAGATGATATAAGTAGAATCTTCATCAAAGCGGAGGTAACAAGCGAGCATTATCTGCTGATCTACTTCCGGAACCAGTCCATAATAATAATCATCCATGGCGTCCTGTATGAAGGGGACAATATCCAACTCCGTTTTCCATGCGCCGTAGAACGACTCTGCCTTCTTACTGCACCCGATTAGGGTAAAGATAAGCAGGAGTACCAATACAAGAGAGATAATTCGTTTCATTGTGTTGTCTCCTTTCTCATGGTTCTAATGAATCTGTAGTCTCAACCACAAGTGCGAGAATGTCTTGGCGTTCGTGTTGCAAGCGCCATTTCATGCTGGGAATCTTTTTCTCGCACATATCGTAGAAGGTGTTGATGATCTCGGTATCCGTCATGGTATCCGGAGCTTTCCCGGAGAAGGCTTCTTTGAAGTAGTTGTACGCTCCATAAGGGCCGGACTGGATTGCTCTGCACCACGACATCTCCAAGAGGGCGCGGGAACGCTTCATGTCCAATTCGAAGTTTGCTTTCACGAGGTCAAAGAACGGCTGAACGATGATTGCCGCGTATTCAAGCTGTGCCGTGACGAATTTTTCGCCCTCGGCGTTCGCACAGTTGACCCATGCTGTTTTGAGCTTTTCTACATCTTCATCCGCCCAAGTTTTGCAAGCTCCCGAATCATATGGCAGACTGCCGAAATATTTGGCAAACATTTCCGAGTAATGCCCCTGTAAGTATTGCAGGAAACCGTCAATCACTTCATCGTTTGAATTGAATTGCACCAGGCCAAACGACCATCCGCCACCGTCATCGTAGCCGATAGCAGCGGGATTGTCGCTTGCCTCGTATTTCATAAATACCATGTCGCGGTAGTAATTTGAGGGATAAGCAGGGCGGATATAGCCATATATATTTGTCCCTGCCCAGGCTACTCCGTAAACGCCGCCCGTGTAAGTTCTTCGTGCGGCAATGCGATATCCGGAGCCATTATATCTACCGGTTGCAGTGTCGCCAACATTGCCTTCCAGCGTTGTCAGCGTTCGTGTTTCCGCGTCATAGCTCTCTACGATTCCGATATGTTCCAAACAAGAAGCACTGCCAAACAGCACCAAGTCACCCGGTTGCGGGATGAAGTCTGACTCCGTGTGCGTCTGCCCGCGAGCCTTGAAGTCCTCCCATACATCCCGGCAGTTTACATACGCAGTCGGGCCAAAGCATCCGGCATCAGAGACAAAGCCGCACTGCGCGGCACACCAGTAAACAAAGCAGCAGCACCACGGCTCTGAGTGATGTGGATAAACCTGTGCGCCATAATACCACGACCAATATTTGTCGCCGCCGCTCAAGGTGGTGTTTTGCTCATACTGCTCACATTCTCTCTGCGCGGCAGCCACAATGCTGCTTCCGTCTCCGCTCTCACTGACATTCGGAGAAAACAGTTCATAGACCTTGGTGTATAGGTCGTAGTAGTACATTTGGTTAAAGGTTTGCCGGGTATATGTTTTGCCGTCACTTCCGACCCACTGATATTTCAGTTGATTTCTGTCCTGAAGGCTCAGATCGCCGGAATACTCGCAAATGTTCAGTCGTGTCGCGGCATCGTAGTTTTTTTCACTGCCTGTCCAAAGGCCAAGCGTATCATATACGATTTCGTCCATAGGGCGCACCCCTATGGTGACGGTAATCAGGCAGTTCAAGACCGGCCGCGTTTTCGGCTTTCGTTCCGCAGGCGCAATCGCTGTTTCATCAGCATCGGTAGTTTCCTCAGAGGAATCTGTCATATCATCTATTTCTCCCACAGGGACTTTCTCGTAGGTGACATAGTAGTATTTATCGACGCTATTGATATATACGATTTCATCAATCAGCGCTGTTTGAGCTGCGTAGTTGCCGCCCTGAAGGAATTCGTCGTATTGATAGGTTGGGGCAAACTTACCTGTGTATGCCGGGATGGAATAGGAGCGATTGTCAATCGTGACCGTTTTCGTGCCAGAGGTATCGCGCTTACCTAACCATTCACATAAAGTCGGCGTGAGGAGATCTTCGTAGGCGTTCATCTGCGCAATATAGGCACACATGATTTTTTTGCCGGTATTTGATGGAACAGTCAAAGAATTAACTTTGACGCTCGTTTTACAGGTCTGATAGAGTACGCCATCGTAATGAACCAACCTCGTGGAATACGAAGATGCTATCGTGTCTGCCAGCGCGACATAATCGCCACAGCGCTGCGCTATGTATCCGTCGATCACATCGGCAGATGCGGAGGTCACGGCATTGACCGCTTCGGTGAATGTCATATCCTCCACATTTACCGTGTCCATGTATTCGACTTCCCACGGCGTTCCGGCTAACGCAAATTGCATAAATCCGGTATCTGTTCGTTCTTCAAAGGAGGCTTCCCCACCGCTGATAACGCCACCCAATGTACCGCCGACCCAGCCAAATGCGCCGCCCACAACATCAAGGACATCTGATACCAAGTCTATCAGTCCGCCGACAAGTGAGCCAATCAGTGCCGGGACAAGGGATGTGAGAATCAGCGCCACGACAAGCACAAAGCATATGACGTACTTACCGGCATTACTCTGTAGGACTGACTTTATTGCTTCGAGCCAGTTACCCGCAATAGCGGCAGCAAGGGATTTTGCAAACTGGATAGCCGTTTTCATCGCATTCATTGCGCCGCCAGAATTATTGTTATTCAATTTGCATTCCTCCGTTCATTCGCTATCTTTGAGCATAGCTCCCAACAAGGATCGGTTCCTTCGTAGAGCTTGTTTTCCCAATCTGCATCCCGTCCTGAGACGCAGATCAAAACGGGTGCGCAATTACTTCTTTTGGCTGTTCTGATCTTCAGTCAGCGGGGCGGCGGGTTTTTTCTTCCCTCTTGAGCGTGTGCGTACACGCTTTGTGCCCTGCGGTTTTGATGCCGGACTCGCATTCGTGGGATCGTAGGGATTTGTACCGGTTACGACGCGCTCGGAAGTAGATTTTGTAGTGGTTTCTCTTCTCTCGGATGTTCTCTCCGAGACAACCGGCTGAGCAGGGCTGTATGTTTCGGACACCATACGAGTGCCACCGACATTTACCGGGTCTCGCGGCGTCTGCGTGTCGGTGTAGCCAGAGACGGCGTGGGGTTGCGGTTCGTTTCCGGTAACAGGAGCTTTCCCGGAAGAAGCACCATCGGCAGCAGATACCGCAGCTCTCGCGCCATTGGAATTGTCAGCCGCGAGCTTGTCCGCACTCTGCACAGCGGAAGGAGCTTCTTGCGAAACCGCATCGTGAGCCGAATCCTCGTCTGCCGTCATTGCTGCGGCGTGAGCAGAGGAATCCTCTTCCATCGTCACAGCACCGTTGCCGGAGTTGTCTTCCTCCATCATTGCAGCGCAGTTACCGAAGTTATCTTCCTCCATCATTGCAGCGCCGTTGCCGGAGTGATCTTCCTCCATCATTGCAGCCCCGTTGCCAGAGTTGTCTTCCTCCATCATTGCAGCGCCGTTACCGAAGTTATCTTCCTCCATCATTGCAG
>JBJDYD010000200.1:4737-21021 GCA_051867015.1 Faecousia sp.
TCTTCCTCCATCATTGCAGCGCCGTTACCGAAGTTATCTTCCTCCATCATTGCAGCCCCGTTGCCAGAGTTGTCTTCCTCCATCATTGCAGCGCCGTTGCCGGAGGAATCCTCCTTCATCATCGAACTATCTTGCGTGGTTGTATCGTCAGGACTCAGCTCTGCGCCGGAACCAGTATTGCCATCCATCACAGCGCCGGATGCATTTTCATCATCACCATCATCCGTGACAACAGCTTCACCACTGCCCTGTCCACCTTGTGCGCCTTCCATCGCGCCGCCCGCTGCATCATCATCTGCATCCGCATAGGGACTGCTATTACTGTCAGAATTCATGTCATTTTCCGTTTGCGTCATGCTCTCATTCGCATTGGCATCGGGAGCATTGCCCTCGGAATTGCTTGCGCCGCTTTGAAGTTCAGCGTTCTGACCGCTTCCAAGCATTTCATTGCCGTTGCCCTGACTTGGAGAAGGAGCGCCAGTTCCAGTTCCATTGCCTCCTCCATACGGATGTCCTGCACCACCCATAGTTCCGCCTTGACTTGTCGGGGCATTGCCGCCCGGTCTTGCGCCCGAGAGCGTATTGGCAGCAGCTTGCCGAGCGCCTTTTGTTGCTGCCGAAATTGTGCCGAGACCGACCATGATATCTTCAAACAAGCCAGCGCCGGTAATGACAGGATTCAAGCCAAGGGTTTGCAAAATGTTATCCATACGCTGCGCGATTTTGGACAGCGCGACGAAGAACAGCGTGGTCATTACGATGCTCTCCGCAGCATACTTCAGCGTAGAAAACATCATTACCAATGACCACGCTGATAGCAGTATCATCAAGCAGGCGGAGATAAACATATTCAGCCATTTCTTGAAGATCGGGCGCGTTGCATTGGAAGCAAGTGTCGCCCATGCGAGAGGCGATGTGTACATGAGGACGCATAGCACAATATAGCGTTCAACAACTTCGAGCATGATCTTGCAAGTGTGATACACAATCAGGAACAGGCACACCGTCCAGATGATCGCGTCTATCGCAACACCTACAGGGTTAAATAGGTCGAATAGCAGATCCAGAATGTTTCCGTCCTCAATATGGACATATTCGATCATCTCGCTGAAGCTTACCGTGCCTACCTTGCTTATCATCATCTGATACGGCAAATTAAATAAGTCAATGAGCCATGAAAGAAGGTAGTTTCCGAAGTAGATGAATACGACCGCAATCGCCATGTTTACGAGTAGCTGCACCGGTGACTCGCGCATTTCGTTCAGACGCCCGCCAAAAAAGCGAATTAGTTGGAATAGTCCTACGCCGAGGACAATACCCATAGCTACTGCTTGCAGAATTTCGTAAAATTCTATTACGACCGGAAATGTGTTCGTAAAAGCGCCCATGCTCATATCGAGCGCTCCCAGCAAGTCATCCATGATCGCATCCATTCCTTTCGCAAGCAAGGAAAGGATCAGTGAAAACAATAGGCTGGCCAGCATCTTCCGTCACCCCTTTAATCTGCCCAATCGACAGGAATCCAAATGCGGATCTTCGTTTCCGCAGCAGGCGCTTCGTATGCTGCATTCCCGTCTGTCGTCAGGCTTATAATTACTTGGTAGTATTTCCCTGAATAGATCGCTCCATATGTACCGGCGAAATCCGATGCAAGAGAGTTGGTAAAAATGATTTCATCGTAGGTGTAAGTAAACGCTCCGGCATTCTTACAGGCGGTTGCCAAGACATCCGGTGAAATTCTGATCACACCGGTGTTGCAATCACTTGCGACTGCATTGCTATTCTTATATGTGCCGCCATGAATCAAATCATATGTCGTTCCGACATAGTAATAATAGAACGTCTTAGCATTATCTATCGTCTCCGGAGCGCTCGCGTCACTCCACGGCCACCCCTTCTCCGTATCGTGGAAGTATCCGATAAAATCATCTGTGGTGTACGCAGTGGCATTCATGGTATTGTAGTCCTTGCAAGTATCTTCGATGATTTCCCGGAAGGTCAGCGAGGTGTCCGCACTACCCCATGTCACCGAAGATGCCGATGGATACGTCATGGAAATGCCGTTGTTTGAGATTTGCGTCAGCATGTTCGCACTGACGCTGACCGTTGACTTTTTGCTTGCGTGTCCGTAGTTATCTATATACGGCGTCTTGTATCCGATTCCGGGGATCAATCCTCCGCGATACCAAAAACGCAGCGTTATATCCTCATTCGTTGCGTTGCCCTTGGCAATCACATTTGCCGCAGTTGCCTTCGACCAGCATATTACATCAAACTCGTTGGTCGGAGATGTATTGATCGAATAATCTTCGAGAGCAATCAACATTACTCTGTAAGTAGTATCGTTCCAGTAAGTAGTTGCATAATCGCTGCCCTGGATTATCTCACTGGCAGTATCCAGAAACGTACCGAAGATGTTATCTACGGCATACATTGCTTTGAGCAATTCAGATTCGGTTCTCCCTTTCGGGATGCAGAAATGGCGATAGGTATTTTCCTTTACAGTACCGCCATTGTCTAAAACCGCGTCCATCATATTCGACAAGTCGAGGGTCGTTAAAGGGTGATCCAAGGGGAGTTCGTCGTAATGTTCGAGGAGCGTGCTATAGTTTTGGTTTTGCTCCGCCGTTGCAACGGAGAATCCGTCTCCCGGAAGAAGATTTTTTTCGGAAACAAGGGCATTTCCGGTCACGAGGGTATCAAAGGCTCCATTGCCTCCGAAACTGTTTCCGCTCCACGACAGATACTCCTGTGACGATTCCGGCTTCCACTTGTAATCCTGCACGAAATCGTAGACCAACATTATGACTGCCGGCATCAAGTAGATGCACGCCAGCGCTACCACAGTGATTATAATTTGCCTGCGTCCGGCTTCGAGTTGCTTTTCCCGATTCAGGAAAGATAGGATCGAAAGCCCGAAAAATTTGCACGCGCCAACGACAATTGAAATCACGGCCAAAGGCAATGCGATTGCTGTAATCAGAGTATAGACTTGCTTCATCGCACTGCCCGCGCCGTCGATGGTGTCAAATGGGCTGCTTGCGTTTACTGTGCCTGATAGTGCCGCAACGCACATTGCAAAAAGCAGTATCCGCGTGATTTTCTTATTATGCATAACAGCACCTCCATAGTCTTATTCCGCCCCGCTGTTCAGCAGGGCGGAATATGTAGTTTAGCCGAAAACACCGGCGTCACCGTTGGAGCTAAACCACGACGCGACTTCCGTGACAATGAGCGGAGCAAGATAGACAAGTGCTACACCGCCAAGCGTGTACAAGCAGATCTTTTTCGCCTTCTCGACACCGCGCTCTCCCCCGAAAAAGAACTGAAACGCACCTACGCCAAGGCAGACGACGGCGATAGGAACAACAACTGCGGTAATGATACCGTAGACCTTGCCCATGCCCGTCTTGACGCCTTCCTCAATGGTAGTTGCTGTGCCGCCCCCACCAGGCTGTGTTGCTTGGGGTGCATCCTCTGCAAAGGCAAATGTCGTCATCAGCATTGTCAGCACGACAAGCATCAGGACAATGGCGAACCCCCTGCGCAGTGCGGCAGAATACTTTTTGTTGGTTGTAATGGTTTTCATAGTTGATCTCCCTTCATACTGATTCGGATGTTGTTCACACACAACATCACGACAAGATGCTCCCGAAAAGCACCTTGTCCTAAGGTCGTGCGTTTATGTTTTTATGTTTTGGTGCTTTAACATAAAGATGTTTTGGCATCTTTATGTTAAAGCATAGGTTAGCGCTTTTACGCCTTGTTTAAGAGATAATCGTCTATCCCTTTGGATGAATCGTTCCAATAGTGTTTCCGTTTCGTTCCGTCCGGCAGGATCTCAACGCTGTGCATGATGTCCTCGTCCTCCAAACACTTTGCTGTAAGCGCGACAGCATTGAAAATATGCCCTGCGCGTTGCGCCTCAGTTACCTGTGCCGGGATCTCGATTTCGTTGATCTTACACAGAGAAAGCAGCTCCTCTAATTTGAGTTTGGCATACTCCTCGTCCCAGCAGAGTTGCGATACTTTGAAGCCATGCTTTTTGAGCAGTGCCGTAAGCTGCACGGAGCCTTCGCGGACATTCCGATTGGTAAGCTTATCCATATCCAGCGCATTTTTGATGGAAGTAATTCCGTGTTCTTTCATCCACGGGTACTCGCGCTCCAACGGTGTGGTGGCTTTCACGCCGGGGATGCTGATAAAGCAGCCACCGCCGCCCAGCTCCGCTGCGACATCAGCCTTCAGCGGGCCTTCCGTGATAACGGCATAGCCGCAGTCATTCTGATTGGCAAGCGGAAAATGGACGCGGCTGATCTCCACATTCACTGCGCCATCCAGCCCTTTCGAGGACAGCGTCAGATATTTCGTTGCGCCGACATCCTTTCGGATCTGTGCGCCGACGATTAAGCCATCGTGATTGCGAACGGGAATCAGCATCCCTGCGACCATCCGGAAGCACCATCTATCCGCAATTTTGAAAAAGCCCGGAACGCCTTTGAGCTGGCAGCCATACTCCAACAGCGTCTGCGCGACTGCCCGACCGTAGACAATCTCCTTTTGCTGCATATTCTTATACTTCGGCTGCTTCAATGCCTCCTTCAGCTTGGTGTCCATGTACTTTTTCCACACCGATGACTGGATTTGGTACTCATACGGAATGGAACGGTAGCCGTTTCGCTCAATGGTCTGATCGCTCAAGCCCCGGCTACGAAGCGCCTCACGGTGCTTCTCCGACAAAGCAAAGCCAGATATCCGCAGTAGCGCACGATAGGTGCGATCCAGCGTTTCATCGTCAGCCGGTTTGATCTCCTTCCAACCGGATCTTGCCGGAGCCGCTTGCTTTCCATACGTCGGCCGGTCAATGCGTTCGGTCAATTCTTTCCGAATATCCCGCTTGATTGCATCGAAGTCGCAGGACGTGCCGCGCGTGTAATACGCATAAAGGCGCATCACTCCACCCTGCGTTTTACAGTGAGGACACACAAATTGGCCCTTTTGCAGATTGATGTTCAGGTGGTATCCATCGTGACCGCAAAACGGGCAATGAACGTCTATCTGCTCTGCGTCGAGGTAATTCTGCCCCGGCTTGATTTCAAGGCCATACAGCAAGGGTAAAATATCCGCCATTGTAAAGTGCCGCATTGCATCGGACATACCTCAGTCTCCCTTCTTCCCCTCCCCCACAAATGCAGGGAGGGAGAATTTGCATCTGCTCAGAGCAAGAGTTTCGCTCCGGCTACAATGTGCGCGTATTTCGGAGAAGTAATATTCTCAGAAATCCACACCAAGCTGCCCCGGTCTGACAGCAAAATATCGCCCAAGGTCTTGCCTTTGTGGACGCCGAACGGTACGATCAGCGCACGGGCTTCATCTTGTGTCTGCGGGAGCGGCATCGTCGGCTGCTGTTTCGGCATGGACGATGCGCTGTTGCTGGATGCATTGGGAGCAGTTGCCTGCGGCTGTCCGGCAGACGTTTGGACAGGCGTTCCCTGCGCCGGTGTAATTGTCGCGTTGTGCGGGAGCGTCGGGTTCTTTTGGCTCGATACAGTGAGCGGAGTTACAGTTTCCGCTGTGTCGCCCATGAAGCCCTGCGATACAACCACATCGGTAGCGCCGTCCGTCTGACCATCGAGCATCATGTCGTTGATGGAGACTATGTCGGCATCTTCTGCGGGCATGTATTTGGAGTTTACCTCGCTCCAATACACATCAGCACCAAAGCCGAGGAGCTTTGCAGCATTTCCGAGCGCGTCCGTAAAGGCGCTTTTATAGGCATCCTCTAAGAAATCGTTTGTCAGCCGTGTCCCGCCGAATCCGTAGATTGGTTTGCTCCATTCATCGTCGAGTTTGACATAGAGCGCAATCTGCATATGAAGGGCATGATTTCCGGAGGCACAATTAACGAACTTCGTCGAGATGATCTCCGGATACCATCCGAAGCCGACCGGCCCGAAGGTTTCAGTCAGGAGCTTGATGCGGTACATCGGGTTAATGGCCGTCATGCCTGTATAGGTTCCGCTGGTGATTGCGCTGCGAGCATTATCAGGCGTAACGGAGACTTTTTCAAAAATGCGCATATTTTCAGCCATTTTCGCCCGCCCCCTTCTTCGCCTCGTTCTCTTCACGCTTCGCTTTTGCCTCAGCAGATTTGCCGTTCTTATAGAGCTGTGCGCCATAAGTAAGCTGGTAGACCTGTAAGGTGCGCAATGCCGCAGACATCAGGCTATACATCTGCATATCGCTGATGTTGATGAAGGCAGAGTTGGTTTTCTTAAAGTCGGAAAAATAGCAAGAGCCATTTTCCTTCTTGTTGACCTTACCGACGCCCTGCGTGATTGCAATATACCACGCAAGATCGCGGCCCCTCTGACGCTTGATCATCAGCCTTGTCACAGGAGCATAGCCGTTATCCTCTTTATAGATATCCAGCTTGTCCTGCGACCACTGATGTGTAATATCATCAGTCGCAGTGTTGCCGCTGACTTTTGCCAGCTCCTCGCAGTATGCACTGATCTCCTTGCCCAAAGTAACGAGGTTGTCATACGGGACAGAGATCTGCTGCTTATCCTCGCTCAGCTTACCCTTTTTGAGCAAGGCGCGAGCAGAACCAAGCAATTCGTTTGCCTTCTCCTGCACCGGGAAATTCAGCGGGACGCTGCCGCAATTGGGCGTGGGGTTAATGATATTGCTCTTCGCCGTAGCGTAGAGAATTTCCGCCAATTCGGGAGCGATATTGCAGGATACGGTTACACTGGAATTTCCCGTGCCTTTGCTGTAGTCGCACAGGAAGAGGGCAAAACAGGCAACATAGCTGCCCTTTCCTCCTCCTTGTCCGAGAATCGCGGCGTAGTTTTCAAACGACGCCAAAGAGAGTTTGTCACGAATGTCAAGGATTTTCCCTTTAACATCCACGCGTGATATAATGTTTGACATTGCTATTCCTCCTCATTTTAGTTTATTTATATTATTCTGTCAATATTTATTTGGTAGGCGCAGAGCAAATCGTTGCTCTGCGCCTCAGGGAATCGTCCGTCATTAACGCGAAATGCCGTACTCCTTTATCTGCCACTCTTTTGCGGCGGCAGTCGTCAGGCAGTTCACCATTTCGAGGAAGGACGGCAGAAGGTCGCTGTCGCTTTCGAGGAAAAACACAGGATCCGCACCATAGCTGGCAGCAGCACGGTTCAGCAGCGACGCGGCGGCACTCGCGGCGAGTTCCTTGCGCGTCTCGTTGCAATGAAGGACAAGGTACGCTTCGGAGAAATCGACTTCTTCAATATCCGAAGGCTCGTCCTCGTGGGTGCAGCGGGTGTGATTCAGCGTGGACAACAGCGTGGTTTCGAAGCTGATGTAATCCATGATTGAGCAAGTGAGCGACTGAATCGGTTCGCTCATTTTTGCTGCCTCGGCCGGATTGACATCTCTGCTTTGAAGAACTTTGAAGCAAAGCTCCTCGTATCCGATTTGGTTGAACATTAGAAAAACCTCCCATTACTCTTGCATATAGCAAGGCGAAAAATGCGTTGGCCCCTGTGGGTCAACTAACGGACATATATATAAAACAAGAGGAAGTCTCTAAAAAAGAAACTTCCTCTTGCAGTGAACCTAAATATCATTAAAAAGCACGCGCAGAAAGCGAGCTTTTTTCATACTACATACCATAAGCTCATTATACAGTAATTGCATCTTATTGTCAATATAGATTTTTATAAAGAAGCCGCCGCAGGCAATGCTGCGGCGGCTCGTGGGGAATGCTCCATCCTGTGCGTCGAGGTAGAATTGCTGTTGCAGAGAAAGAAAAACAGCACACTGCCTTTTTCGCTTCGTCGGGAGACTCATTTTTCCCAGAGAATGTCCCCATCTTCGCTTTCTACCATGATAGCTTTGCCATCAATGTCCGTCGCTACACCGAAGTCTGCCTCAGAGAATGCTATGCCAGCTTTTGTCCTGGCATCACTCGGATTGTCGGCATTGACTTCGGCAACAAACTTTGCATCCACCTTGATAGTGACATAGTATTTCACTTTTCGTCCTTTCCTTTCCTTAATCATCGTTCAGACGTCGAGATTTTGCACGACCAACCGACACAGAAGCTTCGGGAAGGCGTCCAACTCGGTGATATCGAGGAAGCCCTTCCGGTAGATGTCCTTCACGACCTCCTTGTCCGAGCCGATTGCGCACCCGAAGGTGACTACTCCCTTGCGCCGATAGGCATTGATGATCTCGCGGATATCGTTTTTTGCAGGCTCTCCACCATAATCGGTGTCATTTGGCTGGCCGTCCGAAATGACAAACAGCAGCTTATTCGACTCCGGTCGCTTGGAAAGAAGCTCCGCCGCAATCGTAATAGCCATGCCATCGCGGTTGCGTCCTCCGGTTGAAATCCCGCAAATGCGATATTTATCATTATCGGTTTGTTGCTCAAAGTCCGCGTAGACATTGAAGTGGACGCTTGCTCGTGCCTCGTGGCCGCAAACCATAATAGGAATCCCGAGATCGGTCGCTACCTTGTGCAGCAGAAGCGCCGCAGTCTTCGAGCTTTGCATACGAATTCCGCTCATACTGCCGGACTGGTCGATCAGAACGCAGATCGCCATGTCCGGGAAGTCCAACGGATCTTTGTCGTTGCAAAAACGCTTTCCATCAAGCCGATGGGCATCGGAACCAACAAATTTGCGTCCGCACAACAGCCCTTTGCGCGAATCGCCCTCCATAACATCTTGCAGAGCATCACGCAGTTGATTATATAAGGCCCGCGCATATCTCAGCATATCGGCTGTCATAAGGTTTTTGTACGTTTGCTTATCCGCTTCCGTTACAGTCAGCACGCGCTCTACAGCCAATTTGCGGCCCTTATGCGTTGAGTTCATCTCAACACCTTGGATTTTGATCAGCGTTTCATCTGCCGTGGTCTGCTCGTTGCTCTCCTTCTGCAACTCGGCCGCAATCGCATGGACGGCGCTTGTGAGCTTCTCCTGTGAAGCCTTTGCCGCCCCCTTGCTGTTGCTCACATTTGCGGGAGCTTGAGAGGCAATACCTTGAGAGGCTTGTTTCAGCGCGTCAAGAACTGCCTTCACTCCGGCCGGTGTGATATTCAGCCCGCTGCTCTGCTGAGGGCTACTCCCCTGCTGAGGGCTGCTGCCTTGCCGGGGTGTGTTCCCCTGCTGGGAACTGTTCCCCTGCTGGGAACTGTTACCCTGCTGAGAGCTGCTTCCCTGCTGAGAGCTGCTTCCCTGCTGAGAGCTGCTTCCCTGCTGAGAGCTGCTTCCCTGCTGAGCGCTGCTTCCCTGCTGAGAATTGCTGTTTTGCGGTTGGCTGAACTTATTCAGCAGCTCTTTGATGTACTTCCACAGGAAGCACATCATCTGCGTCAATGCCTGAAATTTGGTCTCCGTGCTGTCGGAGCCAACGCATTCATCAATGCACGGCATGATCGTGTACAGGGCGTCGATGTACTCGTCGGTATAATCGCTGTCCTTCAGCACAATTTCGCCAAAGCGAGCGTACTGAAGGATCAACCCGTAAACCAAGGCCAGCGGGACACTTTCGGAGTCAGCGACCTGATCTTCAAAGCATCTCACGGTAGATTGCAGGACGCTTGCGGCACACTCAATGCTGCTCGCAACGTCCCCTTCGTACCGGGAACACATCTTGTATTCGTCATGCGCATCTGCTACGATGTTCGATGTCTCGCTGTAGAAAGCATCGAAGACGCCCCGGAACGCTTCTTCCTGCATGGCAGCCTCTATCTCTCCGTTCGTTTCCGGAGAGCCGGTAAGCTGCGCGGGGAGAATACCACTTCTGATATCCTCCGATATTTTCTTTTCCTTCTCAAAGTCGAGAAAAAGAATATGTGCAAGCTCATGGTTGAGAACTCCGAGGAAGGCGCTTGCTCTGCGGGAGAGCAGGGTATAAAAGCTGATGATCTCGCTGGCGGCATTGATCCAGATGTGACTGCCGTTGGTATATGCAACCGCGTCGTTATCCGGTTCGTACACAATCTCACAAGAAATCTTCGTACCTCGGATAATTGACTTGATATGCGCATCTACAAACTTTCGCCAGCGATCTGAAAGGAAGAATTCACGATCTGAAATTGTTATTTTCATACCTTCTCCTTTACTCCGAGACTGTGGCACCCATCTTATCCGAAAAAACCGGTAAGATCTTCCCATGTAATAGGATTGTGCCCGAGCTGGGAATAAATACAAATCTCGTTGAATAAAACCATTAGAATCTCCGTTTCCAGTTCGTCCAAATGGCTTTCAACATAGGAGCATACATCGCTCCATTCGAGAGAGATAGTCTCTTGTTTTCCATTGACATCTCTCACTAAAATTTTAACCATTATCATTACCTCCTCACCACAAATCGCCAACGCCGTTAAGATATATGTCGGCATTTTTATATGCTTCTTCTACGGAAGGATAGCCATCGCTATCTCCATAGCGCTTCGAAGTATAATAAAATACAGGTCTACCATCATCGCCTAAATAGGTTTTGATTCTTACGGTAATCTTTTGCCCGTATTTTTCTCTTAACTTTTCATTTGCTTTGGTGCATTCTTCGTTACGCATAAGTTAATTCTCCTCTACTTTACGGCTGTGCCATAGGCGCTTTCCATAGAGATTTGCGAATCTGCGTCGGAAGTGACTTTGTTGATGATGCACATCCGCACAGCCTCTTTTACTGCTTTCTCGTTCTGCTTCATGGCACGCTTCGTCTCGATGCCTTTGGCCTTCAAAACAAGAAGGCAGTTTTCAAGCTCTACGATGCTGCACGGCCCGGTAAAGCCCTGAGACTGCGCGTAGTCCCGGATATACTCCCACACATCGTACACCGCCTTGAAGAGATCCCGATCTGTCACACCAGCGTTGACCTTGCAGCGCTGCCAGACATAATCCTCCGACATCTCGTTGCTGTCCACGACGGCGTGGAAGCGGCGGATCACGGACGGATCAAGCTCGCGGCAGGTCGAATAGCCGACATTATCCGTGAAGACGACCAGCGCCTTCGGATGCCGCCTTGTCCAGCGCTCGTTCAGCAGCGGGATACGCGCATTGGGGCGGTCAAACTCGTTCAGACCGACCAAGACGCCTTGCTTTTTGATACGGCTCGGCTCCTGTACCTCGACAATGTAACCGTTTTCCAATGCCCGGAGGTATTCGCCCTTGGTCTCCCGGTATTCCGCCTTTTGCGATTTCGACTTCGACGCAAGGATTTCGCCGTACAGATCCAGCACCCGCTGCGTCGTATCGTAGTCCTCGCATTCTTCCTCCGGTTTGTCAAGCAGCCGCGCCGCAGCCGCCACCGGATTGTAGAACAGCTCTTGCTCGTCGATCTTCGGGATTTCCTCGGTCGTTGCATCGACAATCGGTTCGATCTGAACCAAATAGTCGCGCACTTCCTTGTCCGGATCACAGGTCACTCGCATCAACGGCACATTCAGGATGCAGGCAAGCTGCTCGATACCCGTGCTCTTGCCGTAGCCCGTAATGCCGCGCCAGAAAAAGTTCTGGAAGGGTCGTGCGGAATCCTTGGTCGCAAGGATCAGCGATGCAAAGGTCAGCACCTCCGGCATGACCACTTCGTCGTCCGGACGCACGGGAATCAGCTTTATTTCCTCCTCCGTCCAGTTGCGATTTGCGGAATACGCCGAATACTGCTTTTTGGCAGCCTCGATGCTCGACAGCACGCCTTTCGGCTGCACCCCCTGCGGGAACAGCGTCGGAGCTGAACCGTAAAGCAGTGAACCGTTACCGATAACGCTCTTCATCCTTGTTGCCGTCAGAATGTTGATGTTGCCGCCGCGCATGGAGAGTAACACCATGCCGTTGTCCAGCGCATCAACAACTTTCGCTGCGAAATTTTCAACCAACACCTTGAATGCGTCGTCAAAGGCTCCCTGCGCAGCAGCGCCGGCAATTTTCTGAAGGTCTGCAAGCGCGTCCGAATCTTTTCGGACAAGCATTGCGAGCGCAGCCGTGTAGAGCGGCGTCAAATCTCGGCTGCATCCCGTGCTGCCAACGGATGGAAACTGCGTCCCGGCTGTCGATTCGGTGGGGCAGACAGAAGCGCAGCAAGAACCGTTCTCCGAGAGGTCTACGAAGATATGCTCTCCGCTTGCGTAAGTTGTTTCTGTCACGATTCTGCCAGTTCCAATAACGCTGATGCCGGATGTGACTTCGCCGGTCGCGTCGAAAAGCGACTGCGCCGCAAGAGCAGCACTGGCAAGCGGTGCATCCTGCTGCATCGCAGTCGTTGCCCATTCCGGCTTCAGTTTACTTTCCACCGTAAGAGATGGATTGACGCGGTTTGCTCTTGCCGCATCGTTGATTAAATTACTCATTTGTATCCTCCTCCTGATGTTTTAACATAGATATGTTTTGATGTTATTACGCTTTGGTGTCCTTTTCTTTTTTACCTCCTTTGATTTCCTCCGTTTGATAATAAAAAAGACCTCTCCCGAAAAGGAAGAAGTCAAATTTACTGAAACTATAGCTATACCCGATTAGACATCAAATCAACTACATTTCATAAGAACATTATAATCGTATTCTATTTTTGTGTCAATACCTTCCGGCATAAAAATAGCAGCCTCCTTTCGGAAGCTGCTCACAAATAATTCTTCGTTTATAAAATTCAGCTATAAACTGTTCATTATGGTCGTCTGCAAGTTAGCAAAAGTAGGGGGACTGTTCACGGCAGAGTGCCGTGTTCTGCTCATGTCACGGACAGAGGCGCAGAACAATCAGATAGTGCCTGCTCGTTGTCGGAATACATATTGTGCCTGCCCCTGCTCTGAGGCTGCATGGTACTCCATGTATTCGGGCGTCCAGTCGGCAAAATCCTGCTCCCGTTACCCTTACTACTCCCATCTTTCAACGGGAGGACAGAGTTTCCGCATAGTGATCCCTCGGCATGAAGCAATGCCGCTGCTCTGAGTCTGCATTGCCAGCCTCGCTCGCACCACGAGGTAAACTAAACAGTTATTGCGTCTCTCGGAGATACTCGACAAGAGTTACGCCATTTCCACATACATCACTTAGATTATAACTACATTATATTTTTTTGTCAACCCACCATAGCTGTTTGTTCATGTTGGAAAGGAAAGAACTGTTCTGAAAACAACATATTAGCGCCATAACATATTAGCACTAAAACATATCAGCATAAAAGTATATAAACGCCAAAGCATAAAGGCATATAGGAATCAAGCCATTTCGGCATCACAGCATATCAGCGCCAGAGCATATCGGCATCAAAGCGTATTAGCATCACTATGCCAAAGCATAAAAACATAAAAGCGTAAAATGGCGGCGGAGTTCCGGGCATAATAAGAGCTTGGCGAAGACGCGAGAAAAAGCAATACCGCCTTCGAGAGAGAGTCTCGAAGGCGGCATGTCCAATTTCATTAAACTTGATGTTCCAATATCCAACGGAGCAGCATTTCGTATTCTTTCGTTCCGGCAGCTATATCCAAAATGACTCTGTACAGTTCTTCCTGGGTGTATTGCAGTTCAATCCCATTGAGCATGAGAAAAACCAGCATAGCGTGTGCGCCGATGCGCTTGTTCCCGTCAATCATTGCATGGTTTTTAATCAGCCCATAACCCAACCGTGCTGCTTTTGCCTGAACGGAAGGGTAGAGTTCCTGCCCACCGTAAGACTGAAATGGCATTTCGATTGCGGATTCCAGAAGACCGTCGTCTCGCAAACCATCACAGCCGCCAGTCTCTTGAATCAACTGCCTGTGCAAAAGCATAATCTGTTCCTTTGTCAGACGGATCATTTTGCAAGTACCTCATATGCCTCACGATTCCGTTCTATCAGCTTTTTAGAGACAGCAAGGACATCCGCATCCGGAGCTTCCATCTCTGCCTCCGCTTTATTGAAGTCGATTACGAGGTATCGCGGTACATTGTTCTTTAGGATCACAGCGCTGCCCATTTCATCGACCAACCGCGCAACTTTAGAAAAATTCTGATTCGCTTCGGTAATAGAAACCATCGCGTTTGTGTTAATCGTCATAGTATCAAGCCTCCTGTTTATATTATACGCAAAAATAGGAGAAATTCAACCTATTTTTGTTCTGCTGTTATACCACGGCTTCCAAAACATCATAACATATTGGCGCAATAGCATAAAGACATAAAGACATATTGCCATATCGTTCTTTCCTTGCGCCGTTGAGGGAAAGCACTCTTCTTAGATTTCTTCATCAATATCATAGTAACCGCGTATTTCATCCTCCTTCAAAATGGAGGGGAATGCCGGGGCTAAAGCCCCAGCTTTTCCGTTCCGCATTCTCACATTGCGGCGCATACAGGCAAGGCAGCACGAATATACTCGGTTCGACATCGAGACCGGCGCATAGAACACTTCGGCTGTTGAGCTACAGAGATCGCATTGCCCGATATGCGTGAATCTCACAACTTTCTCTGGCATGATACGCTCCCTTCGGTATGCTTGACCATTTTCTTCGGCTCCTCCCGCTTCGTGAAGTCGTATACTACACTACCGTCGTCACCGAAGTACACGATATTGTGATTAGGGTGACAGTTATAGACTCCATTGGGAAAGGCTACATCAAAGTTGCAACTGTCATTTGCGCCCACGATATACCCGGTCTGTCCGTTCATCTGCACTTTCATTCCGATTGTTGCGCAAGGCACACCGCGATATTCCTTCGTCCGCAAAAAGGTTTTGGACTCTATGCTGGTGAAGTGATCGCATTCCTTGGAAACGCAATGGATGCTATCAACAAAAGACAGATATTCCAAGAAATCCCGGAACAAATCACCAAGCTGCAAGAAGTGTTGGTACTTTGCCTTCGCAGCAGTCTCCGCACGCACCATGTCTGAGGCATTGTAATGTCGCAGTTTGATTTCATATTGGTTCATGTCGGTCACTCTTTCTGTATCAAGATGCTGTTGCTCCGGGATTCCAATCCCCCAAGCCAAGCGTCTCCAAGCATCCCAACGAACCATATGCCGCAATCATATAGGCGATATGTGTGCAGGCTGCAAGCAACGACTTATCGAACACAGCGGTATGTTGGAATCCATCCTCTGCAAGCACGCCCTGATGCCACCGAATCGCCAGTGCTTCATCTCGGGTCAAGGGCATAAATGCTTGCAACTGGTAGACGCTCTTCTCGCCAAGGCCACCGTAAAGGAGATTTTCGCTTCTGCGGAACACCGTTTTTGATTTCCACTCGCCGTCCTCCTGATACTTTTTTTCTTCAGGAGTGAAGGTGTCTACAGCACCAATACTTGCCATCAATGCCACCTTTGCGACTGATTCAAGCGGAACCTCGTAGCGGACTGCATCCAAGACCCAACACAGAGCGTAGAACATCCGCAGCGAGTGACGGCACAATCCGCCAGTAAATGCGGAGTAATCATCTGCGGTCGCGGGCGCAGTGAAGAAATCACTGTGTTTCCTGTTGCAGAGATATATCTGCATGATTTTCTCTGCCTGTGGAAGTAGCTTGCTGACGATCTGCTTATAATGCTCCTCGTCTGAGGAGGGGAGAATCCCGATTGCGGTTGTTGCGTTGAGCAAGACGGAGCAGTCTGCGAGGCCATCCCAACGCAGCCTTTTGTGTTCATCTCCAACGGCATCATTTTCGTCAATATGTGACGCCATGATGTCTGCCAGATGCGTATTGAGTGCCAGCGGCAAACGACCGGCATCTCGTCTCCATACTGCCTTCACGCGGTCGGCAGGGTCGGAATAAGCTCCCATATGCCAGCGGATCGCCAGAAGCTCGTCATTGCTGAGTTTCAAATGCTGAGAGGCGAGGAACGCAGATTTTTCGCCGTGACCGAACGGAAATTCGTCGTCGATCACCCAGCAGTTCTTCTGCGTCCATTGTCCATTCTCTTTGACCGGGCGTGTGCTGGCCTTATAAAAGCCAGTCTTGCACAGATCGTGGCAGATTCCAACAACCATCGTTACGTCCAATGGCAACACCGGATAGCCACTTGCAGAGCAAAGCTGATCCAGCCGGGCATAGACGTTGAGCGAATGCTGGGCCAATCCTCCGGAATAGCTGGAATGGAAGCGCGTGCTTGCCGGTGCAGAGAAAAAGTCGGTCGTCGGCAGCCATTCCAAAAAGTCATCAGATTCCCGCGAGGTGTAGTCGCACATGACCCGGAACATCTCAATGATGTCCGTTTCGTTTTTCGTTCTCAATTCTTCAGTGGTCATACATTTTCTTCCTCCTGTTACTATATATTTGCCCCGGATGTGTGGTAGCCAGCTACGAGCCGGGAC
>JBJDYD010000201.1:0-4296 GCA_051867015.1 Faecousia sp.
TCGCCGACATCCTCGGCAGAAGCGCAACCTCCGATACCGCAAGAGCGTTGCTGGAGAACATGATCAAGTACGGCGACGCTGCTGCCGCATACCTCGGCTGATCCTGAAGCAATACAATTGCTTTATTATCAGGGAAGAGGGAATCTATCGCGCACTGTAAACGAAGAATCCCGCAGGATCAAGCAAATTGAGATTATGGGAAAATGGTTCAACTGCGATGCGAAGAACGGTCTTACCGCGGCGGAACGTAGGGCACGCACCCGCAATACCCGCAAGGAGCACGCCGCACCCGTAGTGCTCCTTCGTCGCGAACAGCTGCGCAGGGGGTATGCCGTATCCGTAAGGCTCCTTCGTCGAAAACCTCTACGTTAACGACTCGGCGAGCCGTCCGCGAAGCGGCAGACGGTACAAACGAACGGGTTTGTGCGCATTTGGTAGTTCCTGCACCGGCGCGCCGAGTCGTCGCACCCTACGGCGTGCTGCTACCGATCTCAAGGACTCGCATTTCAGAAACTAAAGTTTTAGTTTTAACAGCCCACTACGGATGCGGAGGACTTGTGGCGGTTTATTGACGAGATACCCTACCGAACGGCAGAAAAGCACGGGAAGAAATACCGCTTGATGTATCAGATCTATACCCATCCGAAATACATAGAACACGGCAAGAAATCCTTTGAAGGAGTCAATCAGCGTTATACCGAATACGCAAAGAGCTTGGAGGGCAAGCTCGGAATTCCCTATCAAAAGCTGACACCGCTGATTTTCATTCTGATTCGTGCATGTGTACGTTATGCACTGTTTGGGGACGAATTCTATCTGAAATCCCAGACCGCAGTGCTGAAAGAAACCATGGAACTATTTTTGATGAAATACAACCCGAAAGCAATCCAAAAGGAGGACTGAAAGCATGAAAAAACGGTTATTGAGCATCCTGCTTGTTCTGTGTCTGGTGTTGTCGCTGCTCCCGATCGCAGCCTTTGCCGAGGGCGGTACGGCGGCGTTGCAGCTTGGCGCAAGCTGCATCAGGGCCTTTGACAGCACAAAAGGATATGACTATGTCTATTACGGCACATGGGACAGCGGCCCCATCAAATGGCGGGTGTTGGATACGAAAACCAACATGGAAAATGCCACAGAGGGCGACGGACTTTTCTTGCTGTCCGATGCAGTGTTGGCAAATGATGTGTATTTTCAGGAAATGTCGCATTCTTACGGTAGTGAGTGGCATCAAGGGTCATCTCATGATGACAACCACACAACTTGCTGTATGAGCAACACTTGGCAAGGCAGCGATGCGCAGAAATGGTGCAATGACTTTTACAGCAATCGTCTAACCACGCAGGAGCAAAGCGCGGTTTTGGAGACAACGAAAAGTGACGAAGCAGCTACCGGCTCACCACCATTTTATAAAAAATATGCTGCTTGTGAAAATATTCTATACGGGGACAGGATATTCTTCCTCTCGGCAGGGGAAACGAAAACCGAGGCTTACGGATTTACGGATGACGACGCGCGTATTGCCTATTATGGCAATGAAGCGACCGAGTATTGGCTCCGTTCTCCTTATGCGGACAGGACGGACCATGTGGCTTTGGTCAATTACCTCGGTTGGTTGGATGGCGCCAACGTGGCAAATCACTTTCCGACTCGCCCCGCCTTTAATCTGGATCCGAGCCCTGTGCTCTTTACCTCTGCTGCCGAGAGCGGAAAGAGCGCAAGCGGTATGGACAACGGCCTTACCGCCGTGGGTAATTACGACGGCAACGAGTGGAAGCTGACGCTTTTAGACGAAAGCCGTAGCGAATTTACGGCGAGCACCAATGCGGTAAACGGCAATGTTCTGACGGTCAGGTACAAAAAAGCGGCAACGGGAGATAACGAGTATATTTCCGCCGTCATTCAGGATGCGGACGGGAATATCACGCACTATGGGCGCATTGCACAGTTGGACGGTACGACGAACCGCGCAAGCGGCAAGGTGGAAATCGACCTCTCCGGTATCGACATGACCGGCAAAACGCTCTGCGTGATCAACGAGCAGTACAACGGCGACAAAATGACCGACTTCTCCAGCGATTTCAAGGTCATTTCTCTTACCGCCCCGGAGATTCCCGTGCCGCCCGACAGCAACAAACCCTCCATCATGCCCGGCACAGGTGCGATCAGCGATCCGGTAAAGACAACAATCGCCGGCAAGGGCGATTATTGGACGCCCTGTAGTTACATCTATTTTGGCGTGAACAGCGGAGACAGCAGCACCGCAATCAAGTGGCGGGTGCTGGACGCGGACAAGGCAAACGATAAATCAACAGACGGTATGTTCCTGCTGTCGGAGTATCTGCTGGCAAACAATATTCCGTTCGAGTCCGCAAGGGACTACGACGATGGCGACGGACAAACAAACCAGAATGAGTGGCAGTATAGCGATGCGCAGCAGTGGTGCAGCAGCTTTGCGTCCAGTACGTCGAACTTTTCCCCGGCAGAGCAGGCCGCCATGCTGGGCGTTGCAAAAACGGACAAGGCGGAGGGCGGTTTATTTAATGTAAGCGCGGGCACAAGCAGCTTGACAGAAAATGATAAGATGTTTTTTCTGTCGATCCGGGAGCTGGCGGATTATGTGGGTAATTTTGCGCCGGGATTGATAGCGAAAGATACTGCGCAGAGCGCGGGCGCGTGGTGGCTCCGCTCTCCTGTCGCAGTAACTGAGCACAGTGCGGGCGCTGTCACTCGCGACGGTTCTGTGAGCGGTCACAACGTGGACACCGGACTGGCAGCTCGCCCCGCTTTTAATCTGGATCTGAACTCTGTGCTCTTTGCCTCTGCTGCCGAGGGAGGAAAGAGCGCAAGCGGTATGGACAGCGATCTTACCGTTGTGGATCCATACGACGATTATGAGTGGAAGCTGACGCTGTTAGACGAAAGCCACAGCGAATTTTCGGCAAGCATCGCGGCGCTAAGGGGCAGCGTGCTGGTGGTCAAGTATGAAAACGCGGTAACGGGCGATAACGAGTATATTTCCGCCATCGTTATGGATGCGGACGGTAATATCACGCGCTACGGGCGTGTTCTGCATCTTGGAAATGACGGCAATGCAAGCGGGACGCTGAGCATTGTTCTGCCGACCGACTTCAACAAGGACACGGATACGCTCTGCGTGTTCAATGAGCAGTATAACGGCGACAAAATGACCGACTACGCCAGCGCGTTTCAGAAATTTTCGCTGGCGGGAGAGGCAATAGACGGGGAGCAGTTCACCCTCATCCCCGGCGGCACATATTACTTCGACCTCTCCGACGTGAACATTCCCGGCACGAAAACTGACACAACCGACTCAGGTACGACGGATACATCGCTGCACTATGTTCCGTTCACCTATGCCGGAACGGTAAACGCCTACAGCCTCACAACGCCGATTAAGATCACCGAGGAGGCTGCGCAGCAGAGCAAATATGTCCACAGCCTGTTTATTGCGGAATACAACCTGACACATACGGTAAACTGGGAGGAATTATACAACACGAATCTGCTTTGCGGCATAAACTACGAAGAGGGCGGTGTGGACTATACCCTGCGTGCGCCCTCTATGGGAAGCTCGGGCAGTGATGAAGGAGGCATTCCCTCGTGCAACGAGTGGGACACGATGCTGGATAAATACGAGGGATTTTTCAAAAACTGGAAATGGCTTTTTTCGTGGGGACAAGATAAAACAACAGAAAGCTCGGAGCATCGAGCGGCCCGTGGGTGGTGGATGCTCCGAGACTGGGAATCCTGGAATTATTCGAGGAGGAGCAAGGACTTCGGTTTCCGCCCTGTCCTTGAAGTCTTGAACGCTGACACACTGGGTCCTGACGGGCTGCAAGTCGTTACCCTCGACCTGAACGGCGGCAAGCTGTGCGGCAGCACAGATAATATTCAGATCATCGTAAAGAACGGCGCGGCCTTTACCGCTCCCGCGTCCGATGGCCTGACCCGTCCCGACGACAACGCAGAAAGCTTCTTCGTCTGGCAGGCCGACAACGGCAAGCTTTATCTCCCCGGTTCCGGTGTTCCGGCAGGCGTTTCCTCACTGACAGCACAATGGACGTCCTCTATCTATCCCGAAATCCACGAGGTCAGCTTTGACAGCCAGGGCGGAAGCGCGGTGGTCAGCCAGACCATCCTCCACGGCGACACGGCCACCGAACCCACTGCCCCCACCCGCACAGGCTACCTCTTTGGCGGCTGGTACGACGGCGATACAAAATACGACTTCACCCAACCCGTCACGGAGGACATCACCCTGACCGCGAAGTGGGT